>CANRCX010000001.1 GCA_947629235.1 uncultured Bacilli bacterium
TGTCACTATCAAGGGAAAATTTCCTAACTAAGAAATAATTTTCTTTTTAGAATTATGTTTTTCAATATATTTTTGATATGAAGCAGCTTTAAAAGGATGTGATGCAGGTGGTCTGTAAACATTCTTTTCTTTATTTATTTTTTTAGAAGTATGTTGCTCTATAATCAATTTAACAGCATTATAAAACTTATCTTGATAGAGAATATAAAATTTATGATCAAAAGATTCTATAAAAATAACTTTAGTTTTAGGAACTAAATTAATGCGTTGATGATATAATTCAGGATAATAAAGAAAACCTTTATGCTTTATAGTAGAACCATTATTAACAGTTTTAGTAGTAAAGATAGATAAATACAGGTTAATTAAATCGATAGATGGTGACTCTTCCATAAAAGATTTGTTATAATTAATAGGAAGAGCAAATTGTTTGTTGTATACTGGTAGGTATTCTTTCACAAACTGATTTGCTTTTTCAATTGTATTAATGTCATTAAACCTTAATTCAGCAACTAATCTACTTTGAAAAGTACCAAATAGCCTTTCAATTTTGCCTTTTGCTTGAGCAACAGAAGTTGTTATTATCTCAATTCCTAATTTATCACAAGCAGCTTCAAACTGAGTAAAAGTGTCTTTTTCAATATTAACCATTTTCTTTGAATAATATTCAAAAATAGTTCTTCTATCAGAATAAAAGGTCATTGGTATTCCATAATTGGTAAGAATTTGATAAGTCATTTCATAATAACCTTTTATAGTTTCTCCAGTATCAAAATATGCCCCTAAAACATTACCAGTTGCATCATCAATAGCCGCATGGAGATATGTTTTAAAATTTCCAAACCAAAGATGAACAGAAGCATCAATTTGAACTAATTCACCAAAATATTTTTTCCTTTCTCTGGAAGGATGAAGATTTTGTTTTTTACTTTTTTTGTTCTTTTTAGGAGATTTGATATTACCTTCAGATAATATATTATATAAAGTTCCATATGGTATATTTATGTTTTCAATATCCCTTAATTTCTCTCTAAAATGAGTAAAATTAAAATCATAATATTTTTCCTTGTAAAGATTAACAATTTTTTCTCTAAAGGATGAATCTAATTTATTGACAGGAATATTATATTTAGATTTATGAATAAAACCAAATTTACCTTGAGTCTTATAAATATTAATTAATTGATTAATTCTTCTTTCAGAACAGCCAATAATTATAGATGCTTTCTTTTTGTCAATTTTACCATTAATTGTTTTAATAATAGTTTTATATTTTAACTTTTCTCTATAATTCATCTCAGATATACTAATTTTTTCTTGCATAAATAATCACCTAATTATTTATGATACATTATTTGGGAAATTTTCGCTTGATAATAGTTAGGAAATTTTCGCTTGATAATCACATCATTTGTCATAATTTCTTGTTAAAAATCATATGTAGTGATATAATTAATAAAGGTGATGAAATGAAAAAAAGAGTTATAAGTGCAATTATTGCTTTAATAATAATTATTCCATTAATTATATTAGGTGGTTATGCATATTATTTTGGTGTAGGGGTTTTAAGTATACTTGGATTTTATGAAATAGTAAGTGTATATGAAAAAGAAAGTAAGATACATCCATTTATTAAAATACTTATATTTATATCATATCTTTGTATAGTTTTATCATCTTGTAATAGAAATCTTGACTTCAATATTGATTATAGATTATATATACTTAACTTATTTGTATGTTTATTACCATTATTGGTTATGAAAAAAAGAGATTATAGTGTTAATGATGCAGTATTCTTTATAGCAATTACTATGTTACTAGCAACATCATTTAATTTCTTAATAATAATTAGAAATATGAATGTATTGTATTTAGTTTATGTTGTTCTAATAACAATAATGTCTGATACATTTGCACATTTCTTTGGAACTAAAATAGGAAAAATTAAATTATGTCCAGAAGTATCTCCAAACAAAACAGTTGAAGGATTAATTGGTGGATTATTCTTTGGAACATTCTTTGGAACAGTATTCTTTAAAACATTTATTAATACTTATGCAAATTTATTTTTAATAATTGTAATTTCTCTTGCTTTATCATTAATTTCTGCATTTGGTGATTTAGTATTTTCAGCAATTAAAAGAAATTTTGGTGTTAAAGATTATGGAAAAATTATGCCAGGACATGGTGGAGTATTAGATAGACTAGATAGTATATTATTTGCAATACTAGCATTTTCTTATTTAGTATCATTTTTCTAGGAGGAAATAAATAAATGAACTTTATAATTACATTACTTATATTATTTATAATTTTAGGATTAATTATATCTATACATGAATTTGGACATTTTATAGCTGCTAAGAAAAGTGGAGTATATGTAGAAGAATTCTCTTTAGGTATGGGTCCATTAATCTATAAACATAAACCTAAAAAAAGTGAAACAACTTATTCACTTAGATTATTACCAATAGGTGGTTATGTTTCAATGGCAGAAAAAGCTATGCCAGATAAAAAGATTAAGAAAGATAGAATATTAGAAAATAAAGGATTTTTTAAAACATTTTGGGTTTTAATAAATGGAATTGCATTTAACTTTATTTTAGCTATTGTATTATTCTTTATTAGTGGACTTTTATATGGGAAGCCAGTAGAAGAACCAATTATTAGATCAGTAGTTGAAAATGGTCCTGCTTATAAAGCTGGACTTGAAAGTGGAGATAAAATACTTGAAATAAATGGTACAAAGATTTCTACATCAGATGATTTTGTATTAGAAGTATTAGCTAAGAAATTAAAAGATAATTATGAATTTACAGTTGAAAAACCAAATAAACAAGTAAAAAAATATAATGTAGTACCAGATGTAAGTGAAAAAGATGGAGAAGAAGTAAGAAGTTTTGGTATTGAATATGGTAGAACTACATATAAAAAAGGATTTTTAAATGCACTTAGTTATGCTTTTACAGGGACTTGGGATAATACAGTTACAATATTTAAAATACTAGGATCATTATTTACAGGACAAGTATCAGCTGATAACTTAAGTGGTCCAGTTGGTATTTATTCATTAATAGATACAGTTAAATATCAAGGATTAGAAGTATTACTATATTTAACAGCATACTTAAGTATTAATGTAGGAATAGTTAATTTAGTACCAATACCTGTATTTGATGGTGGTAGAATATTTATATTAATTATAGAAAAAATTATAGGAAGAAAAACTAATGAAAAATTAGAAGCAATATTAAATTTAGTTGGTTTTGGACTTATGATTATATTAATGATATATGTAACATTTAATGACATTTTAAGGCTTTGGTGATATAATGGAGAATAGATATCTTGAAAATAAAATAATTGTTAAGTATTGTAAAGATTATTATAGAATAATAAATGAAGAATTTAGTGAATTAGATTTTATGAGTGGTAAATTAATTCAAATATATCAAACATATATATTTAGTATTAATGCAAGAATTAAACAACAATTAAAAAGTGCTGTTGATTTAAATACTGCAGTAGCTAGATATTTTGATGATAGAGATTTTAAAACAATACTTACAAATATGTTAAAAACATTAAAAGTATCTAAAAGTGAAACTAATGTTATAGGATATATAGTAAATGCTATAATAAATGAGTACAATAAATATATGGAGGGATATACAAGAAATTTATATATTTCTAGATGGATATAAGAGGTTGTGAATAAAATGAAAAAGAATAAAGAAGTTTATTATGATATATATAGTGAATTTTATAATGTAAATAAATATAGAGAATTAAAATCAATTTTACATCATGGTAATAATAGATTAGATCATATAAATAGAGTAGCTAAGTTAAGCTTTTTTATGTCTAAAAGTTTAGGACTTGATTATGTATCTTGTACTAGAGGTGCTATGATGCATGATTTCTTTACATTAGATGATTTAAGTAAAAATAATATAAGTTATCATAGTTTTTTAAAGCAACATCCAAGAATAGCACTAGAAAATTCAGAAGAATGTTTTAAAGTAAATGATATAGAAAAAGATATTATACTTACACATATGTATCCAGTAGTAAAAGGAAAACCACATTATAAAGAATCAAAAGTAGTATGTATAAGTGATAAATTAATAAGTGTATATGAATTTTTAAGATATGAATTAAAATTAGAAGTAAATGTATTATTAATGTTTTTAATGTTAAAATAAATACATTTATTATACGTCCTAGTAACTCAGTTGGATAGAGTAACGACCTCCTAAGTCGTAAGTCGGCAGTTCGACTCTGCCCTAGGACGCCAGTAGAAAATATAGTATTTTTAATATAAATTTTTTATGAATAATATAGTATGTATTGAATTTTTATTAAAAAAAAGAAAAGTTTAATACATTTATTATAATAAATGCATATAACGAAAAAAAGAGCTTTAAGCTCTTTTTTTCCTCCAATACACTAAATATATTGGAATCACATTACATATAGATTATAGCAAAAAAAATTACCTTTGTCTATATATAACTCATTTTTATTATATGTTTTTTAATTAATTTTATTCATTTAATATTTTCAAAATATTTTTTATCTATTCCAGTATAATTAGAATATTGTATTACTGCAGAAAACGGATTATATTTTGATTTTATTTCTTCTAATTTTATTTTGTTGGATAAAGTATTAATCTTCTTTTTTATAGTTTTAAAACTACTTATAAAAGTTTTTAATTCTTTTTTATATGATATATTATTATCAATATTATATATCATTTTCTTATAATTCAATTCAAGAGTATTTAAGTTTTCTATTTCATTTAGCAAATTTTCTACACTTGTGGTATCAAGTATTTGTTTTTCATTTAAATCTAAAATTATATTATACTTTTTATATAAACCAGTAAGTTCTTCATAAAATTTGGTATTCTTATCAATGTAAGAAATCATTTTGTATATTATATAAATCATAAATGATAAATTTATATCTTGGCAAGAATTATTAGCATTATATTTATCTTGACCAAAAAATGTTTCTAAATCATGCATTGTTACTGAATTAATTTTATGTTGTTGTATTATTTCAGGTAGTGTAGGATTCTTTTTCATATTTACCCATGGTATATCATAACTCATTGTAGGATAATTTATTAAACAATAATCCTTGTGATTATAACAATATATAGGTTGATTATGTGCTAACATATTTCTAAACATTCCTATATATTTAATTAGGGTTCTAAAAGAAATAATAAATCCTTTTTCATTTTGAATTTGTTTCTTTGTTTTTGTTTTATCTTTTATGTTTACTTTTTTATAAGTAAAGTGGTTTAAGCAATCTTGAAAAATCAAGTTACTTATTTCAGGTTTTAAATTTTTAATTACATTATATGTTTCATTCATAGTTAATTCGTTTATTAAAATCCAGTATGGTACTGTAATATCCTGTTTTCTTTTTCTCTGAATAGGTTTTGAATAAGTTCTTTTTTGTTTTTCAAATATTAACTTTAGAGTATCTAAAGAATCATTATTTCCATTAGAAGTATCATAATTATTAATATCAGATAAAAAATTAGCTTTTACATCAGGGTTGTTATTTAAATGTTTTATAAATATATTTTTTATACTTTCTTCTATTATTAATGTGTATTTTAATAACATATTTCTTAATTCATGTTCAAATTTATACATTCTAAGAAAGTCACCATATTGTGTATTTGATGGATAAATATGGTGAACATAATTTATTTTAGAAATATTTTGTTTAAGTAATGTATCCTTCATTAACGAAGTATATTTTATACCATATTTTTTGCATATTTTTTTACATATTTCGTGAAAAATATCTGTATTTGTTTTTATTCCAAATGAAGACTTATATTCATTAATTTTAATCCCATTATTAATATTATTATAAATATCATCAATAGTTTCCACATCTGAAACAAACAAAGATTTATATGCATTTATAACTTGATAATAGCTATAACTATTAAATTTAGTTTTTTCACCATTCTTAAATTTTATATTTTTTGTTTCTAGTATTTTTATTAATAAATTATTTGAATGTTTTTCCATGAACTATATCTCCTCTATAAAAAAATTACTTTTATTATATCATTTTTATTTAACAATGAATATTACTTTTATTAAATATTTAATTGATTTTATATTATAAAATCAATTCCTATGATATAATATCTTTATATAAATTATTAGGCCATATTTTATAATATTATTTTAAATATTAATATAATAGGAGAAAAATAAAAATATATAAACATTTTTTGATTTATATATTTTTTATTTTTAAAAAAGTTTGTTTAGAATAGAAACATCATCAATTATATATTTTGGTTTAAATTTTGTTTCTTTGATATCATCTATTGTTGATTCTCCAGATAATACACAAATTGTATCTATATTTGCATTTAATCCAGAAGCAATATCTGTATAAAGTCTATCTCCAATAATAACTGCTTTATCTTTAGTACAATTATATTTTTCCAAAATAGCATAAATCATATCTGGTTGTGGTTTTCCAATAAATATTGGTTCTTTTTTACTTGCATTATATAACATATTACACATAGATCCACAATCTGGAACGAATCCAAAATTAACAGGGCAAACCAAATCAGGATTTGTGGCAATATAAGCAATATCTTTAGTTAATAAAAAAGAAGCATCAATTAATTTTTGATAATTTAATTCTGTATCATAACCAATTAAAAGAATAGATATATTATCTACAATTTTATCTGTAATATTTAAACCATTTTTTTGTAATTCATTTTTAAAACTACGTGTCCCAACTACATATATAAGAGTATTTTTATAATCAAAGTTCTTTTTAATATGTGATATAGTAGCTTGAGTAGAAGTAAAAAAGTCATCTTTTTTGGATACTATTCCCATATCTTTTAATTTTTTAATATATTTACTAACTGATTTAGAAGAATTATTAGTTAAAAAAATATATTTTTTATTTGAATCTTTAATATTTTTTAATAATTCTAGAACACCATCAAATAATTTATTTTCATTATACAAAGTTCCATCTAAATCAAATAAAAATAATTCTTTATTTTTTAAAATATTAATATCATTATCTGTTAAATCATATTTTTTCATTTTTTATTTTTCCTTTCTTTATTATTTTATCATAGGCATACTCATATTTCAAATTTGTTAATATTATAAAATAATATATTAAAAAATAGGAAAACATATTAACCTTGCACAAAACATATAAATAATTTATAATATTTTATATAAGTCTGTATTACTTATTTTAATTAAATACAAATGTGATGATTTTATGGAGGATTAATGAAAAAATATGATTATTTGATAGTTGGAGCAGGTCTTTTTGGTTCTACTTTTGCTTATGAAATGAGTAAAAAAGGTAAAAAATGTTTAGTTATTGATAGAAGAAATCATATTGGAGGAAATATTTATTGTGAAAACATTAACAATATAAATGTTCATAAATATGGAGCACATATATTTCATACTTCAAATAAAAAAATATGGGATTATGTAAATGAATTAGCAGAGTTTAATAATTATATTAATAGCCCAATTGCTAATTACAAAGGTGAAATTTATAATATGCCTTTTAATATGAATACATTTACAAAATTATGGAATGATGTTATTACTCCTATGGATGCAATTAAAAAAATTGAAAGTCAAAAACAAGAATTAAAAGGAAAAGAACCAACTAATCTTGAAGAACAAGCAATAAGTTTAGTTGGAAGGGATATATATGAAAAATTAGTTAAAGGATATACTGAAAAGCAATGGGGAAGAGATTGTAAAGATTTACCATCTTTTATAATTAAACGTTTACCAGTAAGATTTACATTTAATAATAATTATTTTAACGATAGATATCAAGGAATACCTATTGGTGGATACAATGTTATAATTGAAAAAATGCTTGAAAATTGTGATGTAAAATTAAACATTGATTATTTAAAAGAAAAAGACAAATATGATAAAATGGCAGATAAGATTTTATATACTGGAATGATTGATGAATATTTTAATTATAGTTTAGGAACATTAGAATATAGAAGTTTAAAATTTGAAACTGAGTTATTAGAAAATATTGAAAATTATCAAGGAAATGCTGTTGTTAATTACACGGATAGAGAAACACCTTATACTAGAATTATCGAACATAAGCATTTTGAGTTTGGTACACAGAAAGATACTGTTATTACTAGAGAATATCCATGCACTTGGAAAATAGGTGATGAAGCTTATTATCCAGTTAATGATGAAAAAAATAATTCTTTATTTGATAAATATAAAGAATTAGCCCAAAAAGAAAAAAATGTAATATTTGGTGGAAGATTAGGAAATTATAAATATTATGATATGGATAAAGTAATTGAAGAAGCATTGAATTGCGTTCAAGAAAATATTTAAAATAAGAAGGAGAGTTTATGAATAAAAAAGAGTTACCACTTATATCTGTTATTATGCCTGTATATAATGTTGAAGAATTTGTTGGAAAAACAATTGAAAGTGTATTAAATCAAACATTAAAAAATATAGAATTTTATGCAGTTGATGATGGGTCTACTGATGATAGTGGAAAAATATGTGATGAATATGCTAAGAAAGATAAAAGATTAATAGTTATACACAAAAAAAATGGTGGAGCACCAGAAGCAAGAAATGTTGCTATAGATAAAGCAAAAGGAAAATATTTATATTTTATAGATTCAGATGATTGGATTGAATCAGATTATTTAGAGAAAATGTATAATTTAGCAGAAAAAAATAATGCTGATTTAGTAGTGACTGGTTTCTTAATGGAATATTATCAAAATGGAAAAGAAGTAACTTATAATACTAAATGTGAAAATAAAATTTATAAAAATCAAAATGATTTTAGATTAAATGCATATAAATATTTAAATAATAGTTTACTTAGTCTTCCTTGGAATAAATTATATAGATCTTCTATAATTAAATCAAATAATATTAGATTTCCTAAAACAAAATGGGATGATCATCATTTTAATATGGAATATTTAATGGATGTTGAAAAAGTTGTAATGTCTTCTATGATGAAATATCATTGGTATAGATCTAGAAAAGGTTCTGAAACAATGATAAATTATAGTGATCCTAATATGTATAATAAAAGAAAAGAACATTATGAACATATATTAAAATTATATAATCATTGGAATGTTTCAAATGAAGAAAGTATTGAATCAATAAGTTGCTATTATGTAGGAAGATTAATTCAATGTATACAAGAAATAGCTGATAATAAAAATATTTCATTAAAAGACAAAAGAAAAAAAGTAAAAATAATTTTAAATGATGAAGAAACTATAAAAGCTTTAAAACATACTAAATCACTTTCTAAAAAATTTAAAATTTTAGCTATCCCTATGAAAATGAAGAATGTAACTCTTTCACTTCTTTTTGGTCATATAATAAGTTTAGTAAGAAAATTATTTCCAAAATATTTTATAAAACTAAAAGAAAATGAAGTGCATGGTAGTTAAATATAAAAATTGTTGATTATATACTTATTTTATATTAAAAATAAAAATTTAATTTTTTTGAAATTATATTTTTAAAGATTGTAGATAGTATAAAATTATTATATAATAAATATAGTTTTTATATAAAAATGTTTGATTACTATTATTTTATATATTATATTATTGAAAGTATAGCAAACATTATTAGGAGTTGACTAATGAATAATACTGATTTAAAAAATAAAACTATTTCTGGTGTTTTTTGGAAATTTGGTGAAAGAATTACAGCACAATTAATAACATTTATAGTTTCAATAGTATTAGCAAGAATTATTATGCCAGAGGATTATGGCATAATTGCCTTAGTAACAGTTTTTATTACTTTAGCAAATGTATTTGTTACTAATGGTTTAGGAACATCATTAATACAAAAAAAAGATTCTGATGACAAAGATTTTTCTACAATGTTTTATGCTAGTATTATTTTATCATTAATATTGTATTTAATTATATTTTTAGTGGCTCCATTTGTTTCAAAAATTTATAAAAATAATTTATTAACCCCTGTATTAAGAGTTATGGGGTTGAGAATACCTATAGCAGCTATTAATTCAATTCAACATGCTTATGTATCTAAAAAAATGATTTATAAAAAGTTCTTTTTTGCTACTTTATTTGGAACAATAGTTTCTGGTATAGTAGGAATAGTAATGGCTTATAAAGGTTATGGAGTATGGGCACTTGTTGGTCAATATTTAACCAATACGTTAATTGATACTATTGTTTTATTTTTTACATTAGATTGGAAACCAAAATTATATTTTTCTTATAATAAATTTAAAAGCTTATTTTCTTATGGTTGGAAAGTAATGATTGCTAGTTTTATTGGAACTCTTTTTGATCAATTAAAAAGTTTAATAATAGGTATAAAATATAAATCTTCAGATCTTGCTTATTATAATAGGGGAGAACAAATACCATCATTAATAACAAATAATGTAAATGCAACATTAGAAACTGTTTTATTTCCAACGATAGCAAAAATTCAAGATGAAAAAGAAAGATTAAAAAGTGCAGTAAGAACTATGATGAAAATGGCTTCATTTATAGCATTTCCAACTTTATTAGGTTTAGCTGTTGTGTCAAAACCACTTATACATATTTTATTAACTGATAAATGGTTATTTTGTGTTCCTTATTTACAAGTCTGCTGTGTACAAGCTTGCTTTTCAATACTAGGTACAGTTAATTTACAATCCATAAAAGGTATAGGTAAAAGTGAAACATTATTAAAATTAGAATTAATTAAAAAGCCAATTTATTTAATTTTAATTTTAATTGGTATGTTTATTGGTCCTTTATATATTGCAATAGGAAATATGATTTATAGTATAATAGCATTTTTTATTAATGCATTTCCAAATAAAAAGTATTTAGATTATCCAATAAAAAATCAAATTTTAGATATCTTAAATGTTTTTTTAATATCAATTGTTATGGTCATAATAGTATACTTTGTAGGTTTAATTAATTTACCAATATTCTCAAAATTGATATTACAAATTTTCTCAGGTATAATTATGTATATATTAATGTCTTATATATTTAAAATTGATAGCTTAAATAGAATAATATCATTAGTTGTAAACAAAGGAGAAGTTCATGAAAATAAGAGAATTAAAAAGAAAAATAAATAAGGCAATTATACTTTTTAATCCCTTTTTAGAAAAATCTAATACGGTTAAAGAAAATTATTATAACTGGAAAACATATTGTATTCTTAAAAAGAAGTATGAAAAGAAAATAAAAAAATTACCAACATATAAAGAAACGCATAAATATTCAAATAAAGTATGGTGGTGTTGGTTACAAGGAGAAGAAAATGCACCAGCATTACAAAAAGCTTGCATTTCTTCTTTAAGAAAGCATTTGAAAGATAGGGAAATTATTGTTATAACATTAGATAATTTATATGAATATATTGATTTTCCAGATTACATAATTGAAAAATATAAAAAAGGTATAATTCCAAATGCTAATTTTTCTGATATGATAAGACTCCAATTATTAATTAAATATGGTGGAACATGGATAGATTCAACTGTATATTGTACTAAATACAACAAAGATTTTTTTGACAGAGATTTATTTGTTTTTAAAGCATTTATGCGTGGTGATGATTCTATTGTTTCATCAAGTTGGTTTATAACAGCAGAAATTAATAATCCAATATTATTAACTGTTAGAGATTTATTTTTTGATTATTGGAAAACTCATGATTATTTAATTCATTATTTAATATTTCATCTATTGTTTACAATAGCAACTGAAAAATATCCAAAATTGTTTGAGAAAGTAGAAAACTTTCCAAATGTATCTCCACATGTAATGCAATTTGAATTATTAAATGAATATAATGAGAAAAGATTTAAAGAGTTAGAACAATTCTCAGATTTTCATAAGTTATCTAGACACTTAGATTTTGAATCAGTAAAAAATAAAAATACAATATACAATTATATAATTGATAGGGAGAATGCAAATGAAAAATAGTAAAAAAAGTAATTCTTTTTTAAAAAAGCTTTCAATTATAAAAGAAAATAATTATAATTGGAAAACTTATTGTTATCTAAAAAAGAAATATAAAAACAAATTAGATAATTTGCCAACATATAAAGAAACGCATAAATATTCAAATAAAGTATGGTGGTGTTGGTTACAAGGAGAAGAAAATGCACCAGCATTACAAAGAGCATGCTTAAAATCTTTAAGAGAAAATTTAAAAGATAGAGATATTCAAATTATAACATTAGACAATCTTAATATATATATATATATGCCTGAATACATAATGGAAAAATATAAAAAAGGAAAAATTCCACCTGCTAATTTTACAGATCTTGTAAGATTACAATTATTAATTAAATATGGTGGAACATGGATAGATTCTACAGTATATTGTACTAAATATAATAAAAATTATTTTGATAGAGATTTATTTGTTTTTAGAGCTTTCATGAGAAATGATGATTCGATAGTTTCTTCTAATTGGTTTATAACATCAGAAGTGGATAATCCAATATTGATAACAGTAAGAGATTTATTATTTGAGTATTGGAAAACTCATGATTATTTAATTAACTATTTAATATTCCACATATTTTTTACAATAGCAACTGAAAAATATCCAAAAATATTTGAAAAAGTAGAAAATATTCCAAATGTTTTACCACATGTAATGCAATTTGAACTATTAAATGAATATAGTGAAAAACGATTTGACGAAATTAAAAAAATGTCAGATTTTCATAAATTATCTAGACATTTAGATTTTGAATCAGTAAAAAATAAAAATACAATATATGATTATATTATTAATAATTAAAAAAACATTTTATTTTAACGTATTAAAATAATCTTATAAAATAATCCAAAGACTTTTAGTTTTGCAATCATAAATTAATGATAACTTTTTAAAATTCATTTTAAAAAATATAAATTGTATAATCAATTTAATATATAAATCCAATTAAATGTCATGACATAATTGTTAAAGTTATATTTCCTAAATCATATGTTAATATAAGTACAAAAGTTGCAACAATTTTTGTTGAAGTTTTATTATAATTTCGAATACAGCATCCAAGTATAAAGCAAATTATAATTACAATTTTTTAAAAGTTATAGAAAATATTATTAAAGAATCATAAAATATATAGGAAAATATTTTATATTGAATTGAATGTAAAATTTTAATGTTGCTCTTGATATATATATATATACGTTATAATATATAAGGAAAATTAAAAATTTGAATAAAAATTGTATAAAAAATTAATTTTCTTTACATAAAATAGAATTAAATTTGTTGCAACATTAATTTTTACATGATATAATTAGTCGTAGTAAAAATTTATAGGGGGGATTCTCTATAAATATTTTTAACAAAAATATAGTGAGGAGTTATAATTATGGATGGTATAGAAACTGAACTTGAAAAAAGTGTATCTAAACAAGCTAGTGTTAAGAATAGTTCATATATATATTTATTTATCAAAAGAACGTTTGATATTATAGTTTCTTTAATAGTTTTCATAATTTTATTACCATTATTTTTAGTTTTAGCTATTTTAATTAAAGTAGATTCAAATGGTAAAGTCTTTTATATGCATAAAAGAATAGGAAAAAATGGAAAAATCATTTATTTATATAAATTTAGAAGCATGTATAGTGATGCTGATGAAAGATTAAAAGAAATGTTAAAGGATCCTAAAATTAAAGAAGAGTGGGAAGAAAATTATAAAATAGATAATGATCCTAGAATTACAAGAGTTGGTAAAATATTAAGAAGAACTTCAATTGATGAATTACCACAATTACTTAATATAATTAAAGGTGATATGAGTATTGTAGGACCACGACCACTTGTAGAAGATGAAATAAAAAAATATGGAAAAAATAAAGAAAAATTTTTAAGTGTGACACCTGGTTTAACTGGTTGGTGGGCTTGTAATGGTAGAAGCTGTAGAACATATAAAGATAGAATGAAATTAGAATTATATTATGTTGATCATAGAAATTTATGGTTAGATATAAAGATAATTTTTATGACTGTTGGAGCAGTCATTAGAGGTCATGGGGCTAAATAAAATATATTGGTGATTTGTTATGTATAAGTATGAAAAAATAATACAGAAAATTAAGAAATATAAATATATTTCTTTTGATATGTTTGATACTTTGATTAAAAGAAATATAGATTATCCACAAAATATATTTTTTTTAGTTGAACAAAAATATAATGAATTAAATAAACCTAAACTTAAAAATTTTAAAGATTTAAGAATAAAAGCAGAATTAAAAGCAAAAAGTTTAATAGAAAATAAAGAGCCAAATATTTATGATATATATGAAAACATTGAATTAGATTCTAAGAAATATGATATAAATAAATTAATAAAAATAGAAGAAAATCTAGAACTAGAAATTTGTCAAAAAAATATTGATTTTTATCCAATATATTTAATGGCTAAAAAATTAAATAAAAAAATTACTATTACTACTGATATGTATTTAAGTAAAAATATAATAACAAAAATATTAGAAAAAGCAGACATAAAATTTGATTTTCTTTTTATTTCTAATGAAGTAAAATGTAATAAACATTATGGCAGCATTTATCCATATATTTTAAAAGAATTGAATATAAGTAATAATGAAATACTACATATAGGTGATTCAAAAAGAGCAGATTTCTTAATTCCTAGATTTAATAAAATTAGTTCTTTATTAATACCTAAAAAGATTTATAAATTAAATTATATTGATATTAAAAATGATAAAAATTCATTTAATTATACTATTTATGCTAATTTTATAAATAATAATTTAAATTTAAATAAAAGTAAATATTACAATATTGGTTATGAAACATTAGGAATAATTTTATTAGAATATTCAAAATGGTTAATTGAAGAATTAAAAGTAAATGAAATAGATAAAATATTCTTTTTATCAAGAGAGGGTAAACTATTAAAAAAAGCATTTGATTTAATTAATGATACTAATATAGAAAGTAAATACTTATATGTTTCTAGAAGAAGTACAAGAGTTAGTACTTTAAAAAGTCTAAATAATTTAGATGATATTTTAAAAGTTATTAATTTAAGAAAAGTTTCAACTTTGGAAAGTTTTTTTGAAAATGTTGGTCTTGATATAAATAATTATGAAAAATTATTAAAAAAATATAATTATTTTAAAGATGATAAAATAAACAAATTAAATAATTTAGATAAATTATTTTTAGAAATAAAAAAAGATATACAAGAAAATGCTAATAAAGAAGAAACATTATTATTAAAATATTTAAATCAAGAAAAATTCTATGGGAAAATTGCTATATCTGATATTGGTTGGAAAGGTACTATGCAAAAAACATTAGAATCAATCTTAGATTCAAATAAAATTGATAATGATATTTATGGATATTATATATCGGCTTTTAATGAAAATAAAAAAACAAAAGGATATATTAAAGATTCAACTTTAATTAATCCTTGCATTCATTTGTTAGAAAAAATTTTTACAGCAAATCATGGTTCAACTATTAAGTATCAAAAAGAGAAAAATGAAATAGTTCCTGTGCTATCATCAGATAGTACAGAAAATGAAAATAAAATTTTTTCAGAAATTCAAGATGGTGCTATTGATTTTATACAAGATGTACTTGAATATAAGACTATTTACAACATAGAATTAAATGAGTTAGAAGCAATAAATGGTTTATTTAGATTAACTCTATATCCAACAAATAAAGATATTAAATTGTTTAAAAGTATAAATTATAAGGATGATGTAAACTCAAAATTAATAATTGATAAAAGTTTTGCTTATTATTTATTTCATTTAAAAAATTTTTATTATGATTTTTATTTAAGTGGATGGAAAATAGGTTTTTTAAAAAATGTATTTAAAATTAAATTGCCATATTTTAAAATATATAATTTATTAAAGAGGTAATAATATTATGAAGAAGAAAGTATTGATTATAGGTATGTCATCGATAGTTGGTGGCGTGGAAACTTATTTGATGAATTTATTTGAAAATATTGATAAAAATAAATTTCAAATTGATTTTTTAGTGCAAAAAGGTTTTAATGGTATTTTTAAAGAAAAAATATTAAAATTAAAAGGAAAAATTTTTGAGGTTGATAATTTCAAAAGACATCCTATTAAATCATATAAATTTTTAAGAAAATTTTATAAAGAAGAAAAATATGATGTAATTCATATTAATTTATGTAATGCTAGTGGAATTTTATATGCCTATCCATCAAAAAAAGTAAATAAAAATATAAAAATTATTACTCATAGTCATAATTCTAATGATAGACATAAGTTTCAACATTATTGTCTTAGACCATTATTAAATAAGATTACTACTATAAAAGTTGCTTGTTCTAATCTTGCAGCAACGTGGATGTTTGGAAAAAAACATTTAAATAATTGCACTGTTCTTAATAATGCAATTAAAGTTGATAAGTTTTTATATAATGAAAAAATAAGAAAAAATATTAGAAAAGAATTAAATCTTACTGATAATTTTGTAATTGGACATGTGGGTAGATTCTCTTGGCAAAAAAATCATAAATTTTTAATAGAAATATTTAATGAAGTATATAAGAAAAATAAAAATAGTAGGTTATTACTTGTCGGAACTGGTGAATTAATGGATGATATAAAATTACAAGTAAATGGTCTTGGATTAAATGATGCTGTAATATTTATGGGTGTTTGTGATAATACAAATGAATTATATCAAGCAATGGATTTATTTGTTATGCCATCATTATTTGAGGGATTACCAATAGTTGGAGTTGAAGCACAAACAAGTGGCCTTAATTGTATATTTTCTGAAAATGTTTCTAAACAAGTATCTATTACAAAACATACAAAATTTTTGCCTTTAAATAATAAGGATATATGGTTAGATGAAATATTAAGTAACGAAAAGAAATATTCTAGAAATGATGTTCTAGATGACATAAGAAAAAATGGTTATGATTTAAAAGAAGAAATCAAAAAAATAGAAAGGTTATATTTGAAATAGGTATTTTATATGAATATTAAATATAAAGATATTGAAAAAAAATTAGTTAAATATAAACAAAAACTTGTAAAAGAATTGAAAACAACTTATAAAACAACTATAAAAAATATTAAGAAAATTGATAAAAATACAATTATAAAATATTTTGTTTTATTTAGTTTAATAAAGCCACAACTATTTTTACATATAAAAATAGGAGACATTATTTTAGATATGTGTCAATTATGTGCAATATTATATGTTCTATATAAGTATTATAAATATATTTATATTGAGCACCATAAAGTTTCTAATTTTGTAATATTAATAATAATTTTTTCATTTTTTCTTATTATTCCAACTTTAATATATTCTGGAAATATATTTAGTTGTTTAGCTATGGGTGCAACAACAACTGCACTTGTAATGTATACTGAATTATTAATGGATGATAGCATTGATAAAATGTTTAAATCTTATATTAATTTATTTGATGCATATATAATTATAAATAGTATATTTATTATTTTGTTTCCACATGGTTTAAATAATACTACATTACATGAAGTTTATTTTTTAGGTATTGATAATAGATTTATATTTTATTATTTACCTGCTATATTATTCCATTTTTGTTATTCATATTTAAAATATGATAAGTTAAGGAAAATAGATATAACTATATATATTGTTGCTCTTGTTACTTTAATTTATAGATGGAGTGTTGCTGCAGCTTTGGGATTACTCTTGTATATACCATTCTTTCTTATTATAATAAATCGTTCATGGCCATGGATAGATAAAGTGTGTAATATTTTTACATATATAGGTACAATGTTAGTTGCCAATATAGCTATTATAATTCTAAAAATTCAAAATTTGTTTAAATGGTTAATAGTAGATATATTACATAAAGATTTGACTTTTTCTGCTAGAACAACAATATGGGAAAAAGTTCTACCATGGATTTATAAAAGACCAATTATAGGCAATGGTTATGAGTATTTAGAAACAACTTTAGCGAAAAGTAATGGAGCTAATCATCCTCATAATTATATGTTAACTTTATTATATAGAGGAGGAATTATATATTTTTGCTTATTTCTTTCTTTATTAGTTATATCAGGTTATAAAATGATGAACTATAATTATCATAAAGTTACAAAAACAATTGCTTTTACGATTTTTGTAGTATTATTTCTTTCTTTAATGGATTCATTTGATTTTGCAATATTTTTTGTAATAATACAAATGGGATATAATATTGAAAAAATTTTAACAAATAATTATAAGATGAAAATAAAAACAGTTTAAAATATGTCAAAAATATGATAAAATTTAATAAGTTTGTATTGGAGGAGTTAATGACAAAAGTTAAAAAGAAAAAATTAAAAATTTATTTAATTAGTAGTTTGATTATTGCACTTATTAGTGTTATATCATTGTTTATGTTTACTTATTCAATATTAAAAGCAAATATAATACCAACAAAATATTTGATAATAATGTTTTTAGCAATAGCTATAATTTATACTATATTATTTACATTGTTCTTTAAAAAAAGAATATATCGATTTATAAAAATTATAGCATATATTTTTAGTTTGATTATTTCAATAATATTTATAATTGGATCTATTTATATTAAAAACACATTTAATTTTATAGATGGTACACAAGCATCTGAATATGATAATGTTGCTTTTTCAGTAGTAGTATTAAAGAATAGTGAATTTAAAAGTATTTCAGATTTTAAAGGAAAATTTATTGGATATTTAGATGATGAATATAAAGATGATATCACTAAAAAATTAAATGGTACAGAATATGAAGAATTTTTAGGAAGTGATACTAATACTTTATATGATAGTTTATTAAATAAAGATATAAGTGCATTTATAGTTGAAGATAATTTTTTAGGATTATTAAAAGAATCTATTGAAGATGCAGAAAGTAAAATAAAAGTTATAGATAATTTTGAAGTAAAAGTAAAAATTGAAAAAGAGAGTGAAAGCAATAAAATTGATATTAGTAATCCATTTATAGTATATATTAGTGGAATTGATCAATATGGAAATATTAGTTCTGTAAGAGGTAGAAGTGATGTTAATCAATTAGCAATTATAAATCCACAAACACATCATATTTTACTTCTAAATACTCCAAGAGATTATTATGTACAATTAGCTGGAACTACTGGAACAAAAGATAAATTAACACATGCTGGTATGTATGGAATAAATAAAAGTGTAGAAACCTTAGAAAATTTTTATGATATAGATATTGATTATTATTTCAAAGTTAATTTTAATACAGTAGTTAAATTAGTAGATACTATTGGTGGCATTGAAGTATATTCTGACACTGATTTGACTTTGTTTCATGATAAGTCAACTCACATAAAAGTTGGTATTAATAAATTAAATGGAACACAAGCATTAGCTTATGCTAGAGAAAGATTTGGATATATAACTGGAGATAGACATAGAGGAGAAAATCAACAGGCTGTTATAAAAGCAATTATAGATAAAGTTACATCTTCAAAAGTACTTATTGGAAAATATAATAGTATTTTGAAATCATTGGATGGTTCTTTTCAGACTAGTATGCCAGTAGATACTATTAAAACTTTCTTAAAAATGCAATTAAATGAAATGCCTAGTTGGAAAATTGATACTTATGCAGTTACAGGAAGTGATGGACGAAATTATACATATACTATGGGAAATAAGACAAAGCTATATGTAATGATACCAAATGAAAAGACAGTAAATACAGCAAAAGAAAAAATACAAAATATATTAAAAGAGAAATAATCTAAAAATCAGGCAAATAAAAATTGTCTGATTTTTTAAAAATTAAAAATATTGATTTAAATTGAAATATGAGATTTTGATAAAAAACATTTTAAGTTCTTTAGTATTAAAAAAATAAAAAATAGGATAAAAATTAAGAATATAATTGACAAAATAACTGCAATTATTTAGAATTAAATTGGGTGATGTTATGAAAGCGTTAATTTTAGCAGCAGGTTTTGGATCTAGATTAGCACCAATTACTAATGATAGACCAAAATCTATGGTTCCAGTAAATGGTAAACCAATTTTAGTTAAACAAATAGAAAATTTAATGAATAATGGAGTAAATGAAATTTATGTTGTTACAGGATATAAATCTGAAAAAATAGAGGAATTAGGAAAAAAATATCCAAATTTGACATTCATAAAAAGTGAAGATTATGCTAATACAAATAATATGTATTCTGCATATTTAGCAAAAGATGTATTGAATGGTGAACTTTTTTTAATGATGAATGCTGATGTGTTTTTTGATGAAAGCATAATAACAGAATTATTAAAAGAAAATTATACAAATGCAATTGTAACAGATATTGGAAATTATATTGAAGAATCAATGAAAGTTGTTGAAGAAAATAATAAATTGATTGAAATTTCTAAAACAATTACTCCAGATAGAGCATTGGGAAGTTCAATAGATGTTTATAAATTCTCAAAAGAAGCAGGAAGTAAATTCTTTGAAAAATGTAGTGAATATATTGATGATAGACATGAATTAAAATTATGGAGTGAAGTTGCATTGAATGATATTTTAAATGAAGTAGATTTTGAAGCATGTCCATTAAAAGGTAGATGGGTTGAAATAGATAATCATGATGATTTAGCTTTAGCAAAAAAATTATTTAAATAATAATGTAAATCTTATTTGAGGTGGTATCATGCATAATTTTTTATCAAAAATAAAGTTATTTATATTGAAAGCATTAGGAAAAGTTTTTTTCCTTTTATTGTGGATTTTTCCAATTGATAAAAATAAAATTTTTTGTTCACATTTTAATGGTTTAGGAATAGCTGATAGCCCAAAATATATTATCGAAGAATTATTAAAAAGAAAAAAATATAAAATAATATGGGCAGTATCAAATCCTAATAATTTAAGTCCAAATGAAAATATAAATTATGTTAAAATAAAGAGTTTAAAATATTTTTATCATTTAGCTACATCAAAAATCATTATAAATACTTGTAGATTTCCAGTTTATATATATAAAAGAAAAAAGCAATTATATATACAAACTTGGCATGGATCATTAATGTTGAAAAAAATTGAATTTGATGTTTCAGAAAAATTAGGATTATCTTATATAGAATCTATGAATCATGATAATAAATTAATTGATGTAATGATTTCTAATAGTGATTTTACATCAAATGTTTACAGAAAATCTTTTAAATACAATGGAAAAATTTTAAAATATGGAATTCCTAGAAATGATGTGTTAATTAATGATGTATCTACTTTAAAATCTAAAGTGCATGAATATTATAAAATTCCTATTGAAAATAAAATTTTATTGTATGCACCAACTTTTAGAGATGATTACACAAATAATCCATATCATATAGATTTAAAAAATATTGTTTCAATACTAGAAAAGAAAACAAAATGTAAATGGACATTAATGTTAAAAAAGCATCCTAAATTAACAAGTTTTAAAGGCCTTATTTATGATGATTATGAATATATTAATGCAGATGATTATAATGATACTCAAGAATTATTATGTGCTTGTGATATTTTAATAACAGATTATTCATCTATGATGTTTGACGCTTTAATTGCATCAAAACCAGTTTTATTATTTGCTAATGATATTGATTCTTATGTAGATGAAAGAGGTTTTTATTTTAAATTTGATGAATTGCCATTCCCTTTATCAACATCAAATGATGAATTGTGTAAAATTGTAAAAGATTATGATGCTAATAAAATTTTAAAGCAGTATGAAAAATTCAATAAAAAAGTAGGCTTGATTGATGATGGAAAGGCTAGTATAAAAATTGTAAATTATATTGAAAAATATATAAAAGAATACAAATAAAATAAGGATAATTTCCTTTTTTATTTTGATTTCTTTTGTTAAAATATTACTAGGTGAATTTATGTATTATACAAATTATGATTCAATTGTTGGTAAGTTGTTAATTGTAAGTGATGGAGAGAGTATTAATGGACTTTGGATATATGATCAAAAGTATTTTTGTTATGGATATGAATTTTCTAAATTAAAAAAAAATGATGATTTGGAAATATTTAAAACAACTAAAAGTTGGTTAGATAAATATTTTAAAGGTTTTAATCCTAATACTCATGAACTTAAATTAAATCCTAGTGGTACTTGTTTTCAAAAATTAGTTTGGAGTATATTAGTAGAAATACCTTATGGTGAAGTTATGACATATGGAGAAATTTGTAAAATAATAGAAAAAAGATTAAATAAAAAAATGTCAAGTAGAGCAGTAGGTAATGCAGTAAGTCATAATAAAATATCAATTATTATTCCATGTCATAGAGTAGTAGGTAAAAATAATATAGGTGGATATGCTGGTGGAATAAATAATAAAATAAAATTATTAAATTTGGAAAAAAGTAGAAATTAGATTTAATAATTTTTTATTATGTTTTATAATATAGTAGAAATGCAAAAATATTAAAAATAACATGGAGGTAAAATTATGAATGATGAAATTGTACAATCTACAGCTAAAACAATATATAATTATAATTTAGATACAGCAATTGATATAGCAGAAATAGGTTTGGATAGTTTTTTTGATGATTCTTTATTTAAAGATTTATCAATAACAAGAACAATTTATGGGCTTGTAAAGACTGGTCTAGCAATTAGAGAAAAGTATTTTTTAAAAAAAACATTGATGTTTATTAATCAATTAAATAATAATGGGATATCTAATGAAAATTATCAACAATATAAAGAAAAATTAAAAGATAATGATAAATATATACTTAAAGAATTAGAATATGCATTAATTATAATTGATAGATATGTAGATTATAAAAAAAATATAATTTTAGCAAATTTATATTTTAACTATATAGATAAAAAATTTAATTGGGAACAATTTCAAGAATTATCTATAATAGTTGATAATATATTTTTAAGTGATTTAAAAGAACTTGAAAACATTTATAATAGACAAATGTTAACAATGAATGATATTAATAATAAGATTAGCTTTAGAAGGCTTAAAACTCAAAATCTTGTAGAGAATATAGAAAACACATTAAGATCTCCAGATGGTATGGGCATTGGATTTTACCTTAATGATTACGATTATCAAATAACTGAATTAGGTAGACTACTATTTGAATATGGATTAAATAATAATTTAAATATATAGATGATGTGCTAAAAATATTATATGCTAATTATAATAAAGAGTATAAATGTTCTTCAGTAACTGAAAGAATAGAAGAAATAAGAAATAAGTGTGTTCATGGAGAATATAGAAAAACAGCTGAAGAAAATGATTTATATTGTATTATAGCTTTAGAAATAATAGTTTACTATTTACAGCTTAAAGATATAGGAGAAAGTAATAATGATACAAATGTAATATTATATAGAGTATTCAGAATTGCTTTGTCATAAGAAAATTGAAAAAAGTGATTACCAAAGTCTTAAAAATTGCTCATCACATTTATAAAACTATTGTTATATTACATGAAATAAATTACTCAATAAATGGAAAAATGTGATAAAAGTGGTCAAAAATGTTGGAATTTTGTGATAAAATTAGTTGAAAATGATGGAATTTTGTGATAACATTAATAATAGGGTGAATAGTAATGGTTAGATTGAAGAGAAAAATAGATTCATTTTTAATAGAATGGAAAAATTCAAAAGATAAAATGCCACTAATTGTTAGGGGTGCAAGACAGATAGGTAAAACTGATGCAATAGAAAATTTTGCAAAAAATAATTATAAATATGTTGTTGAAATTAATTTTGCATTACAAAAAGAATATAAAACTATATTTGATGATGGATTTGAAGTTGACACAATAATTAATAATATTTCTATTATCAATAATGATATTAAATTTGTGCCAAATGAAACTTTAATTTTTTTTGATGAATTACAAGATTGTATAAATTGTGCAACTTCTTTAAAATCATTTAATCTTGATAAAAGATATGATGTTATTTGTTCTGGATCCATGATGGGAATAAATTATAAAGAAATTGAATCAAATAGTGTTGGAAACAAACAAGATTATATAATGCATTCTATGGATTTTGAAGAATTTTTGTGGGCAAAAGGATATAAAGAAGAACAAATAGAAGGTTTATATAAATGTATGTATAATGTAAAACCATTGACTACTACACAATATGATGTCATGAATCGTAATTTTAAAGATTATATGATTTTAGGTGGAATGCCTGCAATTGTTGCAAAATTTATTGAAAACAAAAATTTTAGTGGAATATTAACAATGCAAGAACAAATATTAAAAGATTATGAAGAAGATATATCTAAATATGCAGAAGGATTAGATAAAGCTAGAATTTTAAATGCTTATAGGAAAGTATCAACTTTTTTAGGTAATGAAAATAAAAAATTTATGATATCTAAAATTTCTGATGGAGCAAGGAATCGAGAATATGTTGGAGTTTCTGATTGGTTGTCTGATGCTGGAATAATAAATATTTCATATTGTTTAGAAGAATGCTCCTTACCACTTAAAGGAAATTATAATCCTGATAATTATAGATTATATTTTGCAGATACCGGAATGCTCATTGCTTCACTTGATGATGAAGTACAAGATGATTTAAGAAAAAATCAAAATTTTAATACATATAAAGGTGCTATTTATGAAAATATAGTAGCAGATATGTTAGTTAAATCTGGATATAAATTATATTTTTATAAAAATGAAAAAGGAACAATTGAAATGGATTTTTTCATACGAGATGCAAATTCATTAATTCCAGTTGAAGTTAAAGCAAATGATAATTCAACAATATCATTAAATAATTTAATAGATGGTAAACAATTTAAAGATATAAAATATGGAATTAAATTATGCAATAAGAATATTGGATTTAATGGAAAATTTTACACATTTCCTTATTTTATGACATTCTTTTTAAAAAGATTTTTAAGTGAAAAAAATAATTTATAACTTTTATTAATGGAGGCATACTTATGACAGCTTCAAAAATGGACTATTTAATTGAAATATTAAATAATCATACTTATAATCCAATAAGTTATGATATTTTCGTAAAAGAAAAAGTAGAAGAATTATATAGATTGCTTGATAAGATTAAACCATTATCGGAAGATGAATATAAAATATTATATTTTAGTATACCAAAAGGCAATATTAAAGAATATGATGATTATGAAGAATATCCAGATGAAATTTATTGGTATAAAATGGTAACTTCTAGATATAAAAATTATTATACAATATCTATTAATTCTAAAAATGTATTATATGCTGATATGAATAAAGAAAATTCTTTTAAAAATTATCAATTACAGGAATTATTGGATTTTTTAATAATTAAAGTAAAAGAGTGTATTGTGATGCTTGAAAATGGAACTTATAATGAATATATAAATAATAATTATTCTTATAAGAATAGATTTGGAGTTATAAAAAGAAGTAAATATTGGCAACTATATCCTGAAATTAAAGAAGATTTATTAAATAGAATATCAGAAAAAGAAATTAATTATTTTATAGAAACTGCAAAGGATGAAGTTAATAATAGAATAAATAATATGACATCTGGTAAATATTTTGAATGTTTAAGTAAAGTATATAAAAATATAGGTTATGATATAAATAATTTAACAAATAAAGAATTATATTTAAAATATTCAGATGGTAGAGATGATGGATTAAGTGAAATAGATGAAAATAGTAGTGATGAATTTGATAAATGGTATAATGACAATAAAAAATGTGGACATCCTTGGGAAATAATAAGTGGTCATTCATTTTCAAGAGTTAATTTACAAGTTTGTAAAGATGAAAAAGGTTATTATTTATTTCTTGATGGTAGTAAACTTATAAGAAAAATTGAAATTGTTAAAATATTTAATATTCTTAACGAAAATAATATTTCTGTAAAAATATATGATGTAGAGAAAGTAAAAAATGCATTTAATGGTTCTGATTATTTAGGAATAGTTCCAAATGAGATTGTACCAATTGAGTGTGGCGGATATTTTAACAAATATAAGCCAACAGAGTTTATACATTTAGATGACTCTAAAATATATAAATTTATTAAGTGGGAACCATTAGAAAATATAGAATTAAAATAGGAAATGCTCATCAATTTTGTAAAACTAATGTAAAACTTATGATATGTTAAATTAAATTAGTGTAAAAATGGTATACTAATAATTGGTGAAGTTATGAAAGAGAAAGTAGTAGAAAAAGAAAAAACAAATTTAGTGATATTATCTTTATTAATAGCAGGTTTATTTTTACCAGCATTTATACAATGTTTAATTGATTTAGGGCCACATAAACAATTAATAATTGGTACTATTGTTAATGCATCATTATTTTTATCTAGTATGTATATGAAAGATACTAAAAAAATAATAGCATTATCAACATTACCATCAATTTCTAATATACTAACTGGTGTATTATTTGAAGGGCTTACATATTATAGTAAATTAATGATACCATTTATATGGTTAGGTAATTTATCTATTATATATTTAGGAAGATTACTTAGAAATAAATTAAATTATACTGTATCAAGTTTAATTTCAATATTAGTTAAAGTATCTGTTATATATGGTGGATTTTGTTTAATGAGTTCTGTATTTGATTTTCCATCTAAAATAGTTAAAGTGATGGGTACTTCTATGGGAATTACACAAGTATATACAGCAACTCTTGGATTTATAGTATCATGTATAATTCTTGGTATTAAGAAATATACTGATAAATAGTTGATAGTTTTTTTAAAAAAGCTATCTTTTTTATTTTTAATTATGCTAAAATTATTTATATGAAGTATATTTTAGGAAGCATTAGAAAAATTATATTTGAAAGTAATACTGGTCCATATAAAGTTGGACTTTTTAGAGTGAAAGAAACTAATGATGATGAGTTAAATGAATATGTAAATAAAGTAATTGGTTTTACTGGTAATATAAATGAAGTTAATGATGAAGTGGACTATAAATTATATGGTAAAATGGTTACTCATCCTAAATATGGACTTCAATTTAGTGTAGACTCTTATGAAATAGTGCCACCAAGTGATACTGATAGTTTAATTCTATATTTAAGTAGTGGTATGTTTAAAGGAATAGGTGTTAAAACTGCTAAAAAAATTGTTGAAAAGTTTGGTAGTGATACAATTGAAGTAATTAAAAATAATTATGAAGATTTAACTTTAATTAGTGGTATGAATATGGATAAAGCTAGAATGATTCATAATAAAATAATTGATAGTGAAATGAATCAAGATTTAATATTAAAATTAAATGGTTATGGTTTTAGTGTTCGTGAAGCTATTGATTTATCTAATATGTATGGTCTTGATTTATTAAATATAATTGAAGAAAATATTTATGAATTAAGTGATATAGTTTCTTTTGATAAATTAGATTTAATATTTTTACAAAATCATGATGAGATGAGTAGTAATAGAATTACTGCTTTAATTAAACATAATATTAATGATATTTGTTTTGAAACAGGGGATACAATAATTAGAAAAGAAGAATTATTTTTAAGACTTAAAAAGTGTTTTAAAAGTAGTTTTACATCTGATACATTTATTAGTCATTTAAATGAATTATTAGATATTGGTGAAGTAATAGAAATAAATGATTATGTAACTTTATATGATTTTTATGAAGCAGAGAAAAGAATACTTAGTGATGTTACTAGAATTAGTAGTATTAAAAATATAATTGATAAAGATAAAATAAATGAATATATTTTATCTTATGAAAAAAGAAATAAAATTAAATTTAATGAAGAGCAAAAAGAAGCAATAATAGGATCTATTACAAATAATTTTTATATTATAACTGGTGGTCCTGGAACTGGTAAAACTACAATTATTAAGTCTATTGTTGAAATACTTTTAAATGTAGAAAAAATTAATAAAAATGATATTGCTCTTTTAGCTCCAACTGGAAGAAGTGCTAAAAGAATGAGTGAAAGTGTAGGAATAACTGCTTCTACCATTCATAAATTTTTAAAATGGAATATGGAAACTAAAACATTTCAAATTGATGAATATAATAAAGCTCATGAAAAAGTAATTATTGTTGATGAAGCTAGTATGATAGATATATTCTTATTTTCATCATTATTAAAAGGACTTAGAATAAATGTAAAATTATTATTAATTGGAGATGCTAATCAACTTCCTTCTATAGCACCTGGTGATGTGTTAAATGATTTATTAAATATTAGTACTATTAAAAGTAAATGTTTAAATACAATATATCGTGTTAAAGATGGAAGTTATATTACATATCTTGCTAATGATATTAAAAATAAAAAAGAATTTGAAAGTTTTGATGAAAAATATAGTGATTTTAAATTTATTGAAAGTAGTGATGATAATATTAAATTATATTTAAGTGAAATATGTAATAAAATCAAAGAAAAAGGTATAAGTACTGATTCTTTTCAAGTACTAGCTCCAATGTATAAAGGAGTAAATGGAATAGATAATCTAAATATTATGTTATCTGATATATTTAATCCAAATGAAAAATTTCAAGTAGGAGATAAATTTTATAAAATAAATGATAAAGTAATACAACTTGTAAATGATGTTGAAAATAATGTTTATAATGGTGATATTGGATACATTAAAGATATTTTTACTGTTGATAAAAAGTTAGTAATTAGAATTGATTATCTTGGAAATATAGTTGAATACAAAAGTGGTGAATTTGATAGATTTACTCTTGCTTATGCAATAAGTATTCATAAATCTCAAGGTAGTGAATATGATAATGTTGTAATAATACTTGCAAGTAGTTTTAGAAGAATGTTTTATAATAAATTAATTTATACTGCTGTTACAAGAGCTAAACAATCATTAATAATACTTGGTAATATATCATCATTTAATAAATCAGTTCAAACATTATATGCAGATAATAGAAATACATATTTAAAAAATGTATAAAAATCTATAATTTATAAATACTAATAATATCAAAAGGATGGTGATATTATTAGAACTTTAGAAAAGATGCTAGCTTTTGCAGGTGGTTTAGGGGTAGGACTAGCCTATAAAAAATATGAAAAAGATATCAGTAAATATATGAAAAAAGCATCTAAAAAAATGGTTGATTAAAATAGTTCAAAATTGAGCTATTTTTTTTATAAATTTTGTGATATCATTATAGTTAGGAGTGTAATTATGAAAGAAGAAGAGAATATTACTAATAAAAAGATTAATACAAGAAAAATTAATCAATTAGTAGGTCTTGGAAATAGAATTGGTAAAATATTATATATTTTATTTATAATTTTATTAATTTACGTTTTAACTTTAATATTTAGAGAGTGGCATATACTTTCATTTATAGGTAAAATATTATCAATTATTTCTCCATTATTTATTGGTTGGTTTATTGCTTGGTTATTAAATCCATTAGTAAAAAAATTAATGTCAAAAAATGTTAAGAAAGGACTAGCAGTAACGTTTGCATATTTAATAGTACTTGTAGTAATAGGAGTAATTCTTGGATTTACAATACCATCTCTTGGAGATCAAATAAGTGATTTACTTGCAGCTGTACCAAAAATAGTTAATGATGTAGGTGGATGGATTGATGATTTATTTGTTAAACTTTCAAATTTAAGTTTACAAAATTTAGATAATGTAAAAGAAGCATTCTTACTTAAAATAAATACATTTGCAGTAGATATTCAAACTAATTTACCAGAACTTGCAGTTGATATTGTATCAGGACTAGCTAGTGGAATTGGTACTATTATATTAAGTTTAGTATTAGCATTTTATATATCTTATGATTTTGATAAGGTATCAGATGGATTTGTTAATTTATTTCCAAAAAGAACTAGAAAAGATTTAACTTATTTATTAAATAAATTAAATGATTCATTATATTCATTTGTTAGTGGTACTCTATGGTTATCATTATTACTATTTGTAGTATCAATTATAGGATTTTCAATTATAGGACTTAATGCTCCAATATTAATATCATTTATATGTGTAATAACTAACTTAATACCATATATTGGTCCTTATATGGGAGCAGCAGTAGCAGCAGCAATTGGATTTGCAGAAAGTCCACTTATTGGTATATTAACATTAGTATTTATACTAATAGTACAAACAATAGATGGTCAAATATTAAATCCACTTGTTATGAGTAAAAAGATGGATCTAAGTCCAATAACAATCATACTTTCATTACTTGTATTTGAATACTTATTTGGAATATTTGGAATGGTCATAGCAACACCAGTAGTAGCATTATTAAAAATCATTTATGTATTCTTTGATGAAAAATATGATTTCTTTGGATTTATAGATAAGGATAATTAGGAGGTAGAAAAATGAATAAGGTAGTAGTTAAGGAGTTTGACAAAAGATTACTAGTTGTTGACATAATGTTATATTGCATATTTATAATAACAGGATTTATTTTACTAAATTTTGAATCAATGGATATGTTAAATCCAATTGAATATGCATCCCCATTATTTTATGTGTTTGCATTCTTTTCAATACTTGCATATTTTACAAATAGAAGAAAAGGTAATTATGAACTATTAATTTTTGGATTTATTAATATAATTGTTGCAACATTTATATTAATATATCAAGCTTATCCAGATAGTGGATTCATATTATCTGATGCAATACTTATATATTCATTAGCAATTGTATTAAATAAGGGATATCATTGTGCAGTTTTACTAAGACAAAGAGATATTAATTTCTTTATTAAAGTTTCTGTAACTATACTATTATTATTCTTAGGTGTATTTGTTGTATCTTCTCTTTACAATAAGGTTGAAGCTGGTATTATAATTATGGGTTATTATTTCATAGTATTTGGTTTATTAAGTTTAATTGAACCATTAATGGAAATATTAATCAAAAATAAAAAAGTAGAAAAAGCTATGCGTGGAGTATTATCATATGAAAAAGAAAGTAAAACTGATAAGAAAATAAAAGAAATAAAAAGCCATAAACCAGAAAAACAAGAAGAAGAAAAAGAAGAAGTTGAAGAAGTAAAAGAAGAAAAACCAAAAACAGAGTCAACTAAAAAAACAAAAACTAAGAATAAAAGTAAGAAAAGAAAATAGGTTTCCAAATTGGAAATCTTTTTTTTGAATTATTTGTATTCATATTTCATATAAATTATTAGAGGTGAATTATGGATATAATTAAAGTATCTAGTAAAAGTATTTCTCAAAAGGTAGCAGGAAGTATTGCTAATTCTTTTAGAGAAGGAAGCAAACAAATTGAAATTCAAACAGTAGGAGCAGGTGCTGTTAATCAAGCTATTAAAGCAATATCAATAGCAAGAGGTTTTGTAGCACCACTTGGAATGAATTTAATTTGTACTCCAGCTTTCTACGATGTAGTTATTGATGGAAAAGAGAAAACAGCAATAAAACTTGTCGTAGAGTCTCGTTAAGCACATATGTGCTTTTTTAAATGTAAACAATTTCAATTTTATAGAAAAACATTTATAAATAGTGTATAATAATCTAGTACAGAGGTGATTAAATGTTAAATACTATATTAAGTACAATAACTAAAATATTAGATATAGTAATTGTATGGTTTATGTTTTATCAACTATTAAAATTTTCAAAAAATAACTTTAAATTAAGATTAATATTTAAAGGTGTAATATTTATATTATTATTAAAAATACTAAGTGATTGGTTAAAATTAAATACAGTTGGAATAATATTAGAATATGTTATTTCTTGGGGACCACTTGCAGTAATAGTAATATTTCAACCAGAAATTAGAAGTGTTTTAGAAAGTATTGGTAGAACACAATTACTAGGTCGTCATAAAACACTAACTGTAGATGAAAGAGAAAAAATGGTATATGAAATTATTAATGCAGTAGAATATTTAAAGAAAAATAAAATTGGTGCATTAATAGTTATTGAAAGAGATTATAGTTTAGCACAATATATTGAACCAGCTAATAAATTATATGCTGATATTAGTAGTGAATTATTAATATCAATATTCTTTCCTAACAATCCACTTCATGATGGTGGTGTAATTATTCAAGGAGATAAAATTACTTGTGCTGGTAGTGTATTTCCAACTAGTATGAATCCATCAATTTCTAAAAGACTTGGAACTCGTCATAGAGCAGCCTTAGGAATTAGTGAAATAAGTGATGCAATTGCATTAATAGTAAGTGAAGAAACAGGTAGAATATCAATAGCTATTCAAAGTGAACTTAATTATAATTTATCTCTTGATGATGCTAAGTTATTATTATTAGAAGAATTACAACCTAAGAAAGAAACATTCTATGAAGTAGATTCAGAAAGTGAGAGTGAAGAAAATGAAGAAAATTCTTAAAAAAATTCTTAAACTCTTTAAAATTATATTCAATGGAATATATAAAATAATAGATTTAGTAATAATTACTCCATTATCAAAATTTGCATATTGGGTGGGTCATTCAATAAGTAATAAGAATACAATAGATAGAATTTTAAATAATCCAAATACACTTGTTTATGTTTCATTATTTTTAGCAGTTTGTGCATTCTTTGCAGTTGATTTAAAAATAATTAATTTAACAGAAACAGAGTCAATTGTTTTATCTAATCAACCAATTAAACTTGATTATAATGAAGAAGCTTATGTTATAGAAGGTGTACCTGAAACTGGAGATATAGTTTTAATGGGTAGAAAGAGTGATTTATATCTAGCAGAACAATTAGGAGATCATTTACTTACACTTGATTTAACTGATTTATCTGCTGGTACACAAAAAGTAAATGTAAAATATAATAATCCTATTAAATCATTAAAATATAAAGTAGATCCATCTAATGTAACACTAGTTATATATCCAAAAGTAAGCGAATCTAGAACACTTACAACAGATATACTAAATACAGATAAATTAAATAATACATTAGTAATTAGTAATGTAGAACTTGATAGAAATGAAGTAATAATAAAATCATATAAAGAAAAATTAGCAACAGTAGCAAGTGTTAAAGCAATTGTTGATGCTAATGCATTAAATGCAACAGCTGCTGGTAAATATACACTTGAAAATGTAAAATTAGTTGCTTATGATGAAAATGGTACTGAAATGAATGATATTGAAATTGTACCTGATACAATAACAGCAACAGTAACAATAACATCTCCAAGTAAAGTTGTACCAATTAAAGTAGTACCTGAAGGAGAAGTAGCAAGTGGTAGTGCAATTGCAACAATCACTCCAAATGTTAAGAGTGTTACTTTATATGGTGAAGAAGAAACACTTGATTCAATTAATGAACTTGAAGTTAAAATAGATGTAAATGGACTTAATAAAAATAAAACATATCAAGAAAGTTTAATTAAACCAAATGGTGTAAGATCTATGTCAGCAACTAATGTAACAATTAAAGTTGTAATGGAAAAAGAAACATCTAAAGAATTTAAAGGAATACCAATAACATTTGAAAATTTAGATACTACTAAATATCAAGCTTTAGCTGCAAATGAAGAAAGTACTAAAGTAGATGTAGTTGTTAAAGGTGTTTCATCATTATTAAATCAATTAGAACCTAGTGATATAACAGCTTCTGTAGATTTATCTAATTTAGAACCAGGAAATGTAAGAGTACCAGTAATGGTAAAAGGTAGTGATGTTAGACTTACATATACATCTAGAACAACAATGATAGAAGTAATAATAACTAAGAAGTGATAAAAAATCACTTCTTTTTTTGACATTTTATCTATTTTATGATATAATCTATTCTGCATTTAAGGGGGGTATATATGAAAAAAAGTAAATTATCTTTAGAAGTAATTTGTCATAGAGAAAATAAAAAAGATGAAAAATTAGTTTATGACAATCATGAATATAAAACTAAACCAATTATAAATAGAGTTTATATGAATACTGAAGGAATGCTTGCTAATATTGAAAATAAAAAAGTAGATTTATTTAGTAAACAATATGATGATTTATCATTACCAACAGATGTAGATGCTTTTTCATTAGTATTATCTAAAAATGAAATATATACTAGTGATAAATGTAGTGTTACAAAACCTATATCTTCAAAAGAAATAGTAAGAGTTGGTACAAATTTATATGCTTATGAAAGTAAATCTAGAAATGTATTTATTGTAGATAAAGAAGATTTAATAGATGCTCTTAACTTTTTATCATTATTATCTTATCAATATATTAATAAAAGAAAAGAAAGAAAATATAATAATGAAAAATTCAAATTATATAAAGATGTTAATGATATATTAAATGAATCTATTAATTATAATTATAAATCAATGATTAATGAAAAATTTAAAATAGGTAGATAGTATGATAAAAGAATTTTGGAAAATGTATCAAGATGATAATTTTGATAATATTATAATTAAAAATAATACTTTTAGAGTTACTGGTTTTATAGAAGAAAATAAGAAATTTAATAACTCAGATGAATTAAGAAATATTATCAATGATTATTTATCTAATAGTAGATATAATAAAATAGTATTAGTAAAAATAGTATATAGTAATTCAAATAAACCTAAATATACAAAATTGGGTGAATATGAATTTAATTATAGTGACTTTAATGCATTAATTTTATCTGAAAAACAATATTTAAATATAATAAGAGATGAAATTAAGAATATTCCTAATAATGTATTAGCAAAAAAATTATTGTAAAAATATAAAAATAGTAATATAATATGTATTAATTTTGGAGGGGAAAATGGAAAATATAATAATAAAAGAAAATACAGAAGAAAGTAAATATAATTTAAACAATGAAGAAATAGAAGAATTACTTAGTGATTTTTTAGATTCACATAGTATTAATAAAATAGGAGATAATTTAAATTATTTTATAGTAGAAGGAACTAATAATGATTCATTACAAATTAGTAAAGTAGCTATGAATAATGATCTTCTAATTAAAATAGTTGCAAAATTTTCTTGTGATAGAAAGTCTTTATTATCAGATAAAGATACTAAAAATATAAATATACAATCATTAATAGATTTATCAATGTATGAAAAAGATGATAATAAAAATTCTTATAATATTGGATTATGTGTATTAACTAATAATGATAATATGATTCTTCCAAATGATAAACGTTTCATAGAAGATTATTTATATACATTATCTGGAAATAATTTTATAGTAAATGATTTAAATAATAATAGTTTATATTTTAATACGTTTAGAGTAAAATATTCAGATGATTTAAAAAATGATATAAGTAATATTGTTAGAAATTTAAATATTAAAATATTCCTTGAAAATAATGCTGATAATGTAAAATCTCTTGATATTTGTGAAGATATAAATGTAAATAAATTATCAAGAATAGTAGAAAAAGATATGCCTATATTTGTATATAATAAAGATAAAAGAGAATATACTGTATATAAAGAAAATGCAATTGAAAATAAAAAAGTTTTATTATTAAATTGTAATGATAGAACTGAGTATACAGTAAAAAGTATTGTTGAAGAAGAAGTAAATCAAGTAAAATTAGGTAAAATAAAATAATTGAAAATCAAATAAATTTGTGTTAGAATTTGTATGTACAGGTGATAATAGTGTGATGGTAAAACACTTAGGCCATAAAAGTAAAGTGATTCTCTTAGAATAAGTAAGGTGGAACCGTCCATAATGGACCCTTACATATTTTAGGAGTTTTTTATTTAAAATTAAATGAAAGGAATGATATTATGGAAAATGAAATGACAATGGATAAGATGGTTAATTTATGTAAACAATATGGATTTATATTTCAAGGAAGTGAAATATATGATGGGCTTGCTAATACTTGGGATTATGGACCTCTTGGTAGTAGACTTAAAAATAATGTAAAAGATGCATGGAGAAAAAGATTTATTCAAGAAAGAGATAATGCATATGAACTTGATGCTGATATATTAATGCATCCAAGAGTATGGGAAGCTAGTGGACATGTAGATTCATTTGCAGATCCACTTATTGATTGTAGAGAATGTAAAACTCGTCATAGAGCAGATAATTTAATTAATGATTATACTAATAGTTCTATTGGGGATAAAATGACTAATGAAGAAATGATGAATTACATTAGAGATAATAAAGTACCATGTCCTAAATGTGGTAAATGTAATTTTACTGATATTAGACAATTTAAATTAATGTTTGAAACATATAGGGGAGTTACACAAGATGCTAAAAGTGTAGTTTATTTAAGACCAGAAAATGCTCAAGGAGAGTATGTTAATTTCTTAAATGTACAAAGAAGTATGAGAGCAAAACTTCCATTTTCAATAGGTCAAATAGGTAAAGCATTTAGAAATGAAATTACTCCTGGTAACTTTACATTTAGAACAATTGAATTTGAGCAAATGGAATATCAAACATTCTGTAAAGAAGGATCTGATCAAGAATTATATGAATATTTTAAAGAATATGGTAAAAAATTCTATATGGATTTAGGATTACCTGAAGATAAATTAAGATTTCATGATCATGAAAAACTAGCACATTATGCTAAGGCTGCATGTGATATTGAATATTTATTTCCATTTGGTTGGGGAGAAATAAATGGTACTCATAATAGAACAAATTTTGATTTAACACGCCATCAAGAATATTCAAGTAAATCAATGGAATATTTAGATCCAGAAACAAATGAAAAATACATTCCATATATTATTGAATCAACTTATGGACTTGATAGAACAATACTAGCACTTTTATTTAATGCATATCATGAAGATAAACTAGAAGATGGAACTACTAGAGAAGTATTAAGTTTACATCCATATCTATCTCCATATAAAGTAGCAGTATTACCTTTAGTTAAAAAATTTCATAGTGAAAAAGCTCATGAAGTATATGATAAATTAAAACATAAATTTATGACTACCTATGATGAAAGTGGTAATATTGGTAAAAGATATAGAAGAGAAGATGTAATTGGTACACCATTTTGTATAACTATTGATGATGAAACTATAAATAATAATACAGTTACAATAAGAGATAGAGATACAATGGAACAAGTTACTATTAATGTAGATGAAATAGAAAGTTATATTGAAAGTCGAATTAAATTCGATTAATATAACTTTTTTATTTTGAAAAATATAAATTATATGCTATAATCTATATAGAATATGAGGGTGTTGATATGTTTGGAAAAATAATAGCAATTGATTCAAATATTATAATAATAGAAAATAATTCTAAAAAAGTAGAATCTTCTTTATTAGGAGTACATTTAATATTTGAAGGTAAACATAAAATAGTAGCAGAAATAACACATATAGATACAGAAAAAATAGAATGTATCTTAGTAGGAGAATTTATAGATGATAGATTTGTTAGTGGTATGACTCATAAACCATCAAGTGATTCTAATATTAGAGTTGTAACTACAGATGAAGTATTAAAATTCATAGGTAAACAAACTACTGATTCTAAAGATGAAATATATATAGGAAAGAGTTTAGTATATGATGGTTTTTCAGTATCTGCTAATTTAGATAATTTTTTCTCTAACCATTTTGCTATACTTGGAAATACTGGTAGTGGTAAAAGTTGTACAGTAGCAAGATTATTTCAAAATTTATTTTATAGACAAAATTATTATCCAGTAAATTCTCATATAGTATTATTTGATGTTTATGGTGAATATCATAGTGCTTTTGAAAAAATAAATCAAACTAAATGTAAATATAAAATATTAACAACAGATACTTCTGCAGATCCAATTTCTGTTATTAAATTCCCAGCTTATTTTTTAGAAGTTGATGATATTGCATTATTATTAAATGTTACTAGTCCAACACAACTTCCAATTATTGAAAAAGCATTAAAATATGTATATTTATTTACAGAAGAAGAATCAAAAGTAATAACTTATAAAAATAATATAATAGCAAAAGCTATTCTTGATATATTAACTAGTGGTAAAGAACCTGCTCAAATAAGAGATCATGTAGTAGCAATATTAACAACATTTCATACAAAAGATATTAGTTTAGATAGTCAGATAGTTCAACCTGGATATATAAGAACATTAAGACAATGTTTAAATATAGATCAAACAGGTAAAATAAATACAATACAATTAGTAACTGAATTTATTGAAGGATTTGTAAATGATGATTTAAAACTTAATGAAAATATGAAACCTAAGAATTATAAGTTAAAAGATTTATATGATGCATTTGAATTTGCACTTATTAGTGAAGGTGTATTAAAGAGTGATAAAGTGTATGATGCAAATAACATATTAAAAGTAAGACTTGAATCTATTATTAATGGAGAATATGCTAAATATTTTGATTATAATGAATATGTAACAAAAGAAGAATATGTAAGAAGATTATTTAAAGATGAAAATTCAAATACAATTCAACTTTTAAATTTTAACTTAAATTATGTTGATGAAAGATTTGCTAAAACATTTACAAAAATATATTCAAAATTATTATTAGATTATGCTATTGGTTTAGATAAACAAAAGAATTTCTCAGTACAAATAATATTAGAAGAAGCACATAGATATGTTCAAAATGATATGGATGTTAATACTCTTGGTTATAATATATTTGATAGAATAACTAAAGAAGGAAGAAAATATGGTGTAGTACTTGGACTTATTACTCAAAGACCAAGTGAGTTATCTAATACAGCTTTAAGTCAATGTTCAAATTATATTATTCTTAGAATGTTCCATCCAGATGATTTAGCTATAGTTAAAAGTCTTGCTCATAGTATATCTGAAAGTGATGTTGAAAAGTTAAAGAGTCTTGGTCCTGGAATTGGATTATGTTTTGGAAATGCATTTAGTTTACCAGTATTTGCTAGAATAGATCCACCAAATCCATATCCAAATTCAGCTAATGCACATATTAAAGATAGTTGGTTTAATCAAGAATAAAAACACAAATAAAAAATTATTGAAATATTTTCAATAATTTTTTTAAATTATCTAATAACGTATGGATCTTCTTCAGTTCCAGTACCTGATTTATAGAATGCAAATTCATTTAAATTAACTACTACATATAATTTATTTCTACTTTTAGCATCTGTTGGTTCATATGTATAACCATCAAATACATATGCTTGATAATCATTTTCATTAAATGGGGTAATTGACCATTCTGCTTCAGTATATAATTCAGCTATATAATTTAAATTAGTACATGCATTATCATCAACATTAGTACAATCATCATCAAGACTAGCTCTCATATATTCATAAGGAAGTAAAGTAGAGAATATATATTTATCTTTTGATAAAACACTACATTCAGCACTTCCATCTTTAGTAGAATCTGTTTCACTTCTAGCACCAATACATAAGTTTTTAGCATCTAATTTAGCTATATCATTTGATTTTAATAATGCTTCATTAGTTTCTAAATCTTTTAAATAATCTTTTATTAAACTAAGTTCAAAATCATTATATCCAATATAAGAATTAACAGTTGTATTATATCTATCATCCCATTTAGTTCTTAATTTAGTTTCAGTTATATTTCTAAGTTTTATAGTATTATCACTATTTATACTAATAATTTGCCATATTATAGGAGTTTCTTTTTTTCCTTCACCAGTACTACCAAATGCTACATAATTATTTTTAACTTTACCTCTAAAATAATATGTACCATCTTCAGCTTTATAAAGACCTGCATTTTCAGTTACTACTGGATTATCTTTTAATATTTGTTTATATAATTCAGTAGAAGCATAAGCATCCCCACAATTAAGTTTAGGTATATATGTATAATCATTTCCATTTTTTACAACGATAATTTCAGCACTACATTTATCACCATCTTCAAGTAATTCATTTAATGGTTTAATTAATTCACTGTTAACTAAGGATGAATATGCAAGAGTATATTTACCATCATTTACAGGAAGTAATTCAGGCTTATTTTTATAATATTTTTCAGTAGCATTTATTATTTTTTCTTCAACTTCTTCATATTCAAAATATTTAGTTTTAAATATAGTAAGTAACCATAATATTACTAATAATAAAACAAGAAATCCAATTAAACCTCCACCCATTATCATAATTGTTTTTTTATTCATTATAACACATCCTTTTTTCTATAAATATTATACAATATAAACAAGATTTTAACAATTATTTTGTTAATTCGTTAAATATTTCTTCAACACTTCTTTTATCTTTTTTATTAGTATAAGTTGGAATTACATGTAAATGGAAATGTTTTATATCTTGAATAGTTCCATTATTTTGAAGTAATCTAATTCCATTTGGATGTAATTTTTCTTCTAACATACTTGATATTTTCTTAGCTGTTTCAAGTATTTTAGTTAAATATGCAGTATCAATATCATGAATATCAGTAAAATGTTTTTTTGGGATAATTAAAGTATGTCCTGCACTCATTGGGTTAATATCTAAGAAACACTTTACATCTTCATCTTCATATATTGTATATGATGGAATTTCTCCATTAATTATTTTACAAAATAAACAATCCATTTTTCTTCACCTAAGATATATTATATATTAAAAAAATAATAACTTCAATTATTATATTTATTATATTCTCATATTATTTAAGTGAGTATATTATAAATAGGTGAGGTAATAAATGAATAGCAAAAATGATTTTCCTATGAAAGAAAAAAATATAATATATTTTGATAATGCCGCGACTACATTAAAACCATATAGAGTAATAAATAAAATAAATGAATATTATGAAGATTATAGTGCTAATTCTCATAGAGGGGACTATGATATTAGTTTTAAAGTAGATGATGAAATAGATTACACTAGAGAAAATGTTAAAATGTTTATTAATGCAAGAAGAAAAGAAGAAATAATATTTACTAAAAACACTACTGATTCTCTTAATACAATAGTATTTGGATTTTTTTTGAATTACTTAAAAGAAGGAGATGAAATAATACTTTCTAGTAGTGAACATGCATCAAATATACTACCTTGGATGATATTATCAATTAAAAAGAATGTTAAAATAGTTTTTGTTGATTCAGTAAATGAAAAATTACATATTAAAGATTTAATTAATAAAATTACTAATAAAACTAAAGTTATATCTCTTGCTCAAATAACTAATGTTAGTGGGGATAAAAGAGATATTAAAACTATTTGTGAAATAGCACATAAAAATAATATATTAGTAGTTGTTGATGCTGCTCAAAGTGCTCCACATATGAAAATAGATGTACAAGATTTAGATGCAGATTTTCTTGCATTTTCAGCTCATAAAATGTGTGGACCTACTGGAGTTGGAGTTTTATATGGAAAATATGAATTACTTAAAAAAATGATTCCTTTTACATATGGTGGTGGGATGAATTTAAATTATAATGAAAGAAGTTTACAACTAGCTGAAATTCCATATAGATTTGAAGCAGGTACTCCAAATATCGCAGGAATAATTGGATTTGGTGAAGCAATTGATTTTATTAATGAAATTGGTATTGAAAATATAGAAAGACATGAGAAATATTTAAGAAAATATTTAATAAAAGAATTAGAAAAAATACCTTATGTAAAAATATATAATAAAGATTGTGAAGGAAGTACAGTTATTATTAATGTTGAAGGTGTTATGTCAGGTGATTTAGGTTTATATTTAAATACAAATGGTATTTGTGTTAGAAGTGGTAAACATTGTGCTAAGATGGGAGATAATAAAGAAGATACTGTTAGAATTAGTTTATATTTCTATAATACATATGAAGAAATTGATTATTTGATTAAAGCATTAAAGGATAGAAAAAGTATTTATGAGTTTGCGAATTAAGATTACATATAAAAAATGTAATCTTTTTTAATTTGTTAAAAATTAAATTTTAAGTAATAAAATATAGTTTAATTTAAAATAATTTATTTAGAGAAATTTAAATTATCAATAAAAATGTAGTATTTAAAATATAATTTTGTTCATTTGAACAACTTTTTTTATTATGTTTAAATGATTTTAGAAAGGAGGATGTATGTTAAATCAAATTGTAATTGCTGGTAGGCTTACAGCTAATCCAGAGATAATTACAACTGAAAACAATAAGAAAAGGACTTATATTACAGTAGCTGTACCAAGAAGTTATAAAAATGTAGATGGAACATATGATACTGATTTTATTAGATGTACACTTTGGAATGGTATAGCAGAAAGCACATGTGAATACTGTAAGAAAGGCGATGTTGTTGGAGTAAAAGGAAGAATACAGACATCTAGTTATGAAAAGGATGGTGATAAAGTTTATACAATGGATGTTATTGCTGAAAAAGTATCTTTTCTTAGTAGTAAAAAAGAAGCAGATTAAAAGTCTGCTTCTTTTGTAAAATGATATCTGATTACTTGATTTTTAAAATATATATTTATTATAATAAAAATATAAATATAGAAAGGAGAAAATAATGAATAATAATAACATGAATAACATGAACAATATGAATGGAATGAACAACATGAATAACATGAATAATATGAATAACATGAATAATATGAACAACATGAATGGAATGAACAACACGAACAACATGAATAATCAAGGTAATCCAGATAATAAAAAGAAACTAACTTTAATTATACTTGTTGTAATTGTATTAGTAGTTGGTGCATTTGTAGTATATAAATTAATATCTAGTGATAAACCTACTACTGGTGGTGGAAGCAATGCTGCTAGTCAAAAAGAAATAGAGAAATTAGAAAAGAATATAACTAGTGAAGGACAAGTAACTAAAGAAGGAAAATTAGTAGTGTTTGCTAAAAACAATAATGATATTCCATTAAATTTAACTGTAGAAGTTGAATTTTATGATGCAAATGGTAAAATTGTTGGAACTGGAAAAGATCTTATTAGTGGTGTAGGTGCTAAAAGCGAAGCAGCTATAGAAGTATATGAAACACCTGAATCATTCGATAATTATAAAATTTATGTTGATGCTAGTAAATTAATAGATACTTCTGCTGTTAAAACTACTTCATATTATGATAAAGTTGAACTTACACATAATGATAATGGTGAAGAAATTATTGTTCAAGTAAAAAATAATTCAAAAGATGTAATAGAATATATTGAAGTTGCAGTAGTATTTTATAAAAATAATAAAGTTGTAGCCTATGAAGATGATATTGAATTAGATACAAAGAGTGGAAGATCAGCAAATTGTAGTATACATTATCCTTATGATAAAAACTTTAAAGATATTTCATTTGATACTTATAAAGTTTATTTGAATTCAGCATATTCATCTGAATATAGTGAAGATTAAAGTGAATGAAAATTCACTTTTTTTATTGGGTAAATAAATTACTTATTTTTTTGTCAAAAATTAGCACTCATATATTGACATTGCTAGAATATAATATTATAATGGAACTAGCACTGAGAAAGAAAGAGTGCTAAAAAGGAGGTATATTGTGATAGGTAGTAGACAAAAAGAATTACTAAAAGAAATAGTTCTAGAATATATTAAAACTGCTAGACCTGTTGGTAGTAAATCTTTATGTAAGAAATTTAAATGTTCAAGTGCAACTATTAGAAATGATATGGCAGAACTTGAAAGTTTAGGTTATTTAGAAAAAACACATATATCTTCAGGAAGGATTCCATCAGAAGAAGGCTATAGATATTATGTTGATAACTTAATGGAACCTAAAAAGATAAGTGGAGAAGATATGCTTAGACTTCAAACTGTATTTAACAATAAAGAATTAGAGTTAAATGACGCGATAAGCAAAAGTTTAGAAATCATAAGTGATATCACTAATTATACTTCAGTTATTTTAGGTAAAGAGTCAAGTGATAACAAACTACAAAAAGTAGAAGTTGTGCCAATTAATGAAAGACAATTAATAGCAATTGTTATAACAAATACTGGTCATGTAGAAAATAAAACTGTTATGCTTGATGAAGCAATTCCAACAGAAGAAATTGCTAAAACTACTGAGTTATTAAATAAAATGCTTATAGGGACGCCTATAGATGAAGTTCCAAGTAAACTAGAATTTGATATAAAACCTATTATTAGGAATTATATTAAAAATTATGAAGTTGTATATAATGCATTTTATAATGCACTTAGTAACTTTACTAGTGAAAGGGATGTTAAATTTACAGGTAAAGCTAATATATTAAAACAACCGGAATTTTCAACAGTTGATGATGTTAAAAACATTATAAGTAAATTTGAAAGCAAAGATATGGTGAGTAAAATTGAAGAAACTGGTGATGAGGTTAAGGTATATATTGGTCGCGAAAGTGAAATTGATGATAACGTAACAATAGTTAAAACAAAATATAAAGTAGCTGGAAGAGAAGGTACAATAGCAATCATTGGACCTAAAAGAATGGAATATGAAAGAGTTATCAATATGCTTGAATATTTAAAAGAACATATTGAAAACAAAGGAAAGGAAGATGAACTTGAAGAAAAATAATAAAGAAACTAAAGAAGTTAAAGAAGAAAAAATAAATAAAAAAGAAGAAGTTAAAGAAGAAAAAGTAACAGAAGAATCTAGTTGTGGTGGATCTTGTGAAGGATGTGCTGGTTGTGGTGGAAGTATTGATCCAGAAACAATGGTACAAATCTTAACAGCAAGAAACCAAGAATTAGAAGATAAATATATGCGTTTACAAGCTGAATATTTAAACTTTAAAACTAGAACTCAAAGTGAAGTTAGTAGAATGCTTCAATATGAAGGAGAAGACTTCATTAAAGAAATTCTAGTAATTAAAGATAATTTTGAAAGAGCAATTATGATGGATGATAATGACTTAAGTGATGAAGTTAGTAAATTCTTAAGCGGATTTAAAATGATACTAGGAAATTTAACTAATTTACTTGATAAATTTGAAGTAAAAGAAGTAGATTGCTTAGGGCTTGAATTTGATCCACATGTAGCAGAAGCAGTACTAACTGAACATGATGAAAATAAGCCTGAAAATGTTGTTCTTGAAGTATTAACTAAAGGTTATAAATATAAAGATAAATTAATTAGACCAGCAATGGTTAAAGTGAATAAATAAGAAAGGAAATGATAATAAATTATGGCAAAAGTTAATAAAGTTATAGGTATAGATTTAGGTACAACAAACAGTTGTGTTGCTGTACTAGAAGGTGGAGAACCAAAGGTTATTCCAAATGCTGAAGGTAATAGAACTACTCCTTCAGTAGTAAGTTTTAAAAATGGAGAAGTTAGAGTTGGAGATGTAGCAAAAAGAGAAGCTCAAACTTCTACAAATGTAATTAGTTCTATTAAAAGATTAATGGGAACTAAAGAAAAAGTTGAAGCAGAAGGTAAAAAATATACACCAGAAGAAATAAGTGCAAAAATATTAATGAATTTAAAAGAAACTGCTGAGAGTTATTTAGGTGGAGAAGTAACAAAAGCTGTTATTACAGTTCCAGCTTACTTCAACGATGCTCAAAGACAAGCAACTAAAAATGCAGGTAAAATTGCAGGACTAGATGTTGAGAGAATTATAAATGAACCAACAGCTGCAGCTCTTGCATATGGACTTGATAAACAAGAAAATGCTCATACAGTTTTAGTATATGACTTAGGTGGTGGTACATTTGATGTATCAATTCTAGAATTAGGTGATGGTGTATTTGAAGTTAAAGCTACTAGTGGTAATAATCACTTAGGTGGAGATGACTTTGATAATTGTATTATTGAATACTTAATTAAAGAATTCAAAAAAGAAAATGGAATAGATTTATCTAAAGATAAACTTGCTATGCAAAGACTTAAAGAAGGAGCTGAAAAAGCTAAAAAAGATTTAAGTGGAGTTAAGAGTACACAAATTAGTTTACCATTTATAACTCAAGGAGATAGTGGACCACTTCATTTAGATATGACACTTACTCGTGCTAAATTTGAAGAATTAATTAGTGATTTAGTAGAATCTACTAGAAAACCAGTAAGAGATGCATTAAAAGAAGCAAAACTTAAGAAAGAAGATATAGATAAAGTATTATTAGTTGGTGGATCTACAAGAGTTCCATGTGTTCAAGAATTAGTTAAAGAAGAATTAGGACAAGAACCATCAAAAGAAGTTAACCCAGATGAAGTAGTAGCAATGGGAGCATCTATTCAAGGTGGAGTTTTAACTGGTGAAGTTAATGACTTAGTACTTTTAGATGTAACACCACTATCACTTGGTATTGAAACTCTTGGAAATGTTATGACTGTATTAATTCCAAGAAATACAACAATTCCAACAACTAAATCACAAGTATTTAGTACTGCTGCTGATAATCAACCAGCTGTTGATATTCATATTTTACAAGGTGAAAGACCAATGGCTGCAGATAATAAAACTTTAGGACACTTCCAACTAACTAACATACCACCAGCTCCAAGGGGAGTACCTCAAATTGAAGTATCATTTGATATTGATGCTAATGGTATTGTTAATGTTAAAGCTAAAGATTTAGGAACTAATAAAGAACAAGCTATTACAATTACTGCATCTACTAACCTTAGTGATGAAGAAATTGATAGAATGATGAAAGAAGCAGAAGCAAATAAAGAAGCAGATAACAAACGTAAAGAAGAAGCTGAAATAAGAAATGATGCTGAACAAATGGTATTTGCAAGTGAAAAAACATTAAAAGACTTTGGTGATAAAGTAAAAGATAAAGAAAAAGAAGAAATTGAAGATTTAGTAAAAGAAACTAAAGAAGCTCTTGAAGGTGATGATATTGATGATATCAAGAAGAAGAGTGAAGAATTATCACAAAAAGTAATGGAATTATCAAGTAGAATTTACCAAGAACAAGCAGCAGAGTCTCAAGCAGCTGCTGAAAATGCAAGCAAAGAAGATGAAGACGAAGATGATGAAGAAGAAAAAACTTCTAAAAAATCTAAAAAAAGCAAAGTAAAAGATGCTGATTATGAAGAAAAATAATTAATAAAAATTCTAGGGGCTTTTAAAATAAGCCCCTATATAATATAAATATAAATAAAAGGAGATAATAATGGATAAATATAACTGGGACTTAACTAGAATGTTTAAAAACGAAAATGAATATAAAAATGCAATTAATGAAGTAAATAAATTACTTGATGAAATTGTTTTATATAAAGGAAAAATATTAGAAAGTAGTAAATCATTATTAGAAGTACTAAAAATTGATAGTAGAATAGATTATTTAATAGAAAGATTATATGTATATTCATTTTTAGGTTATTACATAAATATGAGTGATATTAAATTTATTAAATATAAAGAAGAAATACTTTCATTATGTAATAAATCAGATAGTTTAAGAAGTTTTATGATTCCAGAATTATTATCTTCAGATTTTAGTTTAATAGAAAAATATATAAGTGAAAATGAAAATTTAGAAAAATATAGATTTATGCTTGAAAAAACATTTAGATATAAAGATCATACTTTAAGTGAATGTGAAGAAAAATTATTAAGTGATATGTCAGATGTATTTAGAATTCCTGAATCTACTTATGAAGAACTTGATAACACTGATATTAAATTTGATAAAGTAATAGATGAAGATGGTAAAAAGGTAGAACTTACTACATCTAACTATAGTACATTTTTAATGTCTAAAAATAGAAATGTAAGAAAAACTGCTTTTAAAAAAGAATATAAATTTTATAAAGAACATATTAACACTATTTCATCTTTATATATAGGACAAGTTAAATCTAATGCATTTATTTCTAAAACAAGAAAGTTTGATGATATTTTATCTTCTGCTTTATTTAGTGATAGAGTAGATAAGAAATTATATAATAATTTAATTAAAGTAACTGATAAAAATATAAAATATTTACAAGAATTTTATAAAAATAAAGGTAAAGTTTTAGGGTATAAATTACATATGTATGATTTATATGTAAATACATCTATTACACTTGATAAAAAAATAGATTATGAATCTGCAATAAAAATAGTAAATGACGCTCTTAAACCTTTAGGAAAAGATTACTTAGATAAATTTAATTATTTACTTAATAATAATGCAGTAGATGTATATCCTAAAAAAGCTAAAAGAAGTGGAGCTTATGAATGGGGAAGTTATGATGCTCTTCCATATGTATCTTTAAATTATGAAAATAATATGGATAGTGTAAGTACACTTGCTCATGAAATGGGACATGCTATGCATAGTTATTTAAGTAATGAACATCAAGATTTTATATATGCAGGATATCCAATATTCTTAGCAGAAATAGCATCAACTGTAAATGAAGTATTACTTTCAAATTATTTAATTAATAACACAAATGATAAAGATGAAAAAATATATTATTTAGTAGAATTTTTAGATAAATTTAAAGCTACTGTTTATAGACAAGTTATGTTTGCTGAGTTTGAAAAAATAATTCATGAAAAATATGAAAATAATGAAGCACTTACTATGGAACTATTATGTGATACATATTTAAAATTAAATAAAAAATATTTTAGTCCTAGTGTAGTAGTTGATGATGATATTAAATATGAATGGGCAAGAATTCCACATTTTTATACTTCATTTTATGTTTATAAATATGCAACTGGATTTATTAGTGCACTTTTAATTGCAGATAAATTAATAAATGATAATGATAATTTTAGAGATAAATATATTGAATTTTTAAGTAGTGGTGGAAGTGATTATCCATTAAATTTATTAAAGAAACTTGGAATAGATATTGAAAATGAAGAAACTCTTAATAGAGCATTTGATATATTTAATGAAAAATTAAAATATCTTGAAAGTTTAGAAAGTGGTGAATAATGTGGCAAAAAGAGATTATTATGAAGTTTTAGGTGTTTCAAAAGATGCAACTGAAGATGAAATAAAAAGTGCTTTTAGAAAAAAAGCAAAAGAATTTCACCCTGATATAAATAAAAGTCCTGATGCACCAGAAAAATTTAAAGAAGCACAAGAAGCATATGCTTGTTTAAGTGATAAAGATAATAGAGCTAAATATGATAAATATGGTCATGCAGCATTTGAAAATCCATATGGAAATGCTGGTGGTGGAAGTTATCAAGGATATAGTGGTGGAAATCCATTTGGTAATTTTGACTTTGGAGATATATTTGATGATTTGTTCTCTGGTGGATTTGGATCTTTTGGAAGTGCATTTGGTGGAAGCAATAGAAACTCTAATAGAGCAAGAAAAGGTAATGATACATTATATGGCATGAAAATAGATTTTATGGATGCTGTATATGGATGTAAAAAAGAAATAGATTTAGATTACTTTGAAGAATGTGAAGATTGTGATGGTCAAGGTGGCCATGGAGAAAGCACATGTTCTGAATGTGGTGGTAGTGGATATGTAATTAGACAAACTAATACAATTCTTGGAACTATTCAAACTAGAACTACTTGTTCTGAATGTAATGGAACTGGAAAAACATTTAAATCTAAATGTAGTACATGTAAAGGTACTGGAAGAGTAAGAGTTAATAAAACAATTACAATAGATATCCCAGCAGGTATAGATAATGGTGAACAATTAAGAGTAAGTGGAAAAGGTGAAGCTGGAATTAATGGTGGACCTAATGGAGACTTATATATTGAAATTAGAATAACACCACATGAACTATATAGAAGAGATGGAAATGATATTTATATAGATTTACCTGTTACAATAACTGATTTATGTTTAGGTTGCAGAAAAGATATTAAAACAATGGATGGAGTAGTTGAACTTAAAATAAAAGAAGGAAGTCAACCAGGAGATACACTTAGAATTAAAGGAAAAGGAATAAATAATCCAGATGCTTGGAAAAAAGGAGACTTCTATTGTGTTTTAAAATTAATTATTCCAACAAATTTAACAAGAAAACAAAAATCATTACTTCAAGATCTTGAAGATACTGATTTAGAAGATAGTATTGAATTTAGAAGATTTGATAAATTAAATAGATAATTAGTATAAAATCGCTAAATTATCATAAAATTTAAAGAAAATGCTTTACAAATAAAAAAAAGTATTATATAATCAAATACGTTGAAGTGACCAAAGACAGTAAGTACAAAAATAAATCTTACCGAGGAAACGATGTATAATAAGATTATCACAAGTTTCCTTGTCATGAGGAAACTTTTAATTTATATGAAAGGAGACTATATGGCAAGTAAAGAAATTCTTAAACAAAAAGAAGCTACTGTTAAAGAAATAACTGATAAACTTGATAGTTCTAAGACATTCTTATTACTTAATTATCAAGGACTTACAGTTAGTGAAATAAGAGAGCTAAGACAAAGTTTAAGGGAAGTTAACTCTGATATAAAAGTTTATAAAAATACTCTTATGAATTTAGCACTTAAAAATAAGAATATTGAATTAACTGATTATATGCAAGGTCCTAATGCTTACTTATTTTCAGAAAGCATTATAGAACCAATTAAAGTAGTTAGCAAATTTGCAAAAGATCATCCTGCACTTGAAGTTAGAGTTGGATATATTGATAATGAAGTAGTTGATACAACAGTTATTAATAAATATGCAACAATACCAAGTATGGAAGGATTACTTACAATGTTTGCTGGTGGCTTAATGGAACATGTAAGAAACTTAAGTATAGGGTTAAATTTATATGCTGAAAAGTTAGAAGAAGGAGGAAATAACTAATGGCTAAAATTGAAAACAAAGATATTATCGAAGCTTTAAAAGAAAAAACTATTCTTGAAGTTAAAGAATTAGTTGATATGATGAAAGAAGAATTTGGTGTTGATCCATCTGCAGTTGCTGTTGCTGCTGCTCCTGCACAAGCAGAAGCAGAAGAAAGTGCTACAAGTGGAGTTAAAACTGTAGTTCTAAAAGATGCTGGAGCTCAAAAATTACAAGTTATTAAAGTAATTAGAGAAGCTACTGGTCTTGGACTTAAAGAAGCTAAAGATATTGCTGATGCTGGTGGAAATGTTAAAGAAGGAATTCCTGCTAGTGAAGCTGACGAATTAAAAGCTAAATTAGAAGAAGCTGGAGCTACTGTAGAACTAGCTTAATTTATAAGGCCTTTTATATAAGGTCTTTCTGTGTATTTAAACAACTAAAATAAAAAAGGAGAATTATGAGTCATTATTTTGAAAATGATATGAACTTAAAAAGTGAAATTAGAGAGTTAAGTTATAAATATAATTCTTCTTTTTTCATGTTTTATAGTGATAATGGTGTATTTAGTAAAAAAGCAATTGATTATGGAAGTAAACTACTTTTAGAAACATACTTAGATGTTGATAAAACAAGTAAAAAAGTATTAGATGTTGGTTGTGGATATGGACTAATTGGAATAGTAATCAGTATTATTAATAATTCATATGTTGATATGATTGATGTTAATAAAAGAGCTATACATCTAACAAACAGAAATATTAAAAGATATAAAGAATTTAAAGGAACCGCATTTATTAGTGATGCTTATGAAAATGTGCATGATAAATATGATGTTATTATTACTAATCCACCAATTAGAGTAGGAAAAGTTAAATTATTAGAAATATTAGAAGGTGCCTTTGAACATTTAAATAAAGATGGATATTTATATTTTGTTATTAGAAAAGATCAAGGCGCATTATCAATTAAAAAGATATTAGAAGAAAAAAATGAAGTAGAAATTATAAATAGAGATAAAGGATATTTTATTTTAAGAGTAAAAAACTTGTAAAAATTGATAAAAAAAGATTGACTTACTAGAAAACATTGTGTTAAAATTTTATATTGCAGTACAGTTTTATTTTTTAAAATTTGCGTTCTTTAAAAATTTAGGATTGGGGTGAAATAGTGGCATACAAAACAGTTAAATTTGGTGACCATAGAGAAAGAAGAAGTTTCTCAACAAAGTATAGTACTTTAGAACTATCTAACTTATTAGAAGTTCAAAAGAGTTCATTTGACTTATTTTTAAAGGAAGGAATTAAGGAAGTATTTGATGATATTTTCCCAGTAGAGAGTTTTTCAGGTTCATTATCACTAGAATTTGGTGATTATTATTTTGATGAGCCAAAATATTCTGTAAAAGAAAGTAGAGAAAGAAAAACTACTTATGCTGCACCTTTAAAAGTTAAGGCAAGATTATTTATTAATGAAACAGGAGAAGTAAAAGAACAAGAAGTATATTTAGGTGATATGCCTTTAATGACTGATACAGGATCATTTATTATTAATGGTGCTGAAAGAGTTATTAACTCTCAACTTGTTATGGGACCATCTTGTTATTACAAAAATGAAGTAGATAAGAATGGTAGAAACATAATATCAAGTGAAGTTAGACCTAATAAAGGAACATGGCTAGAATATGAACTAGATGCAAGAGGTATTTTATATGTAAGAATTGATAGAACTAGAAAAGTTACAGTTACTACATTACTTCGTGCATTAGGCCTTTCAAGTGATGAAGAAATATTAGAATTATTTGGTCAAGATGAATATTTAATTAATACTTTAGAAAAAGATTCTACTAAGAATACTGATGAAGCATTAATTGAAATATATGAAAAATTAAGACCAGGTGAACCAGCTACATTAGATTCAGCTAAAAACCAATTAATCGTAAGATTCTTTGATAAATTTAGATATGATTTAGGTAAAGTTGGTAGATATAAATTCAATAAAAAACTTAATGTTTTAGATAGACTTGTAAATAATAAAATAGCACAAGATATAAAAATAGGAAAAGAAGTTATTGTTAAAAAAGGAACAGTAATTACAAAAGATATTCTTGAAACTATTAAACCTTATTTTAATGAAGGTTATGGTGTAAAAGAAGTTACTATAAATGAAGAACTTGATACATATAATAAAATTCAAGAAGTTTTAGTATATGCTAATGACGATTCAGGAAAAGTAATAAAAGTTATAGGTAATGATCAAACTATTGATACTAAGAGACTTACTATTTCAGATGTATATGCATCTTTATCATATTATATTTGTTTATTATATGGTATTGGTAAATATGATGAAATAGATCACTTAGGAAATAGACGTGTAAGACAAGTAGGAGAACTTATTCAAAATCAATTTAGAATAGGTGTTGCTCGTATGGAAAGACAAATTAGAGATAAGATGTCAACACAAGAAATTGATGCTGTTACTCCTAAATCATTAATTAATATAAGACCAGTAACTGCTGCTTTAAAAGAATTCTTTGGTAGTAGCCAATTATCAAAATTCATGGATCAAATAAATCCATTATCAGAATTAAATGATAAGAGAAGACTTAGTGCTCTTGGTCCTGGAGGACTTTCAAGAGATAGAGCAGGTATGGAAGTTCGTGATGTAAACCCATCACACTATGGTAGAATTTGTCCTATCGAAACTCCAGAAGGTCAAAACATTGGACTTATTACATCTCTTGCAAGCTATGCAAGAATAAATGAATATGGATTTATAATGACTCCATATAGAAAAGTAGTAAATTCTAGAATAACTGATGAAATAGTTTATATGACTGCTGATGAAGAAGAAGATTATTATATTAGTCAAGCTACTGTAGAAGCAGATAAAGATGGAAACATTTTAGATGATACAGTACCAGTTAGGTATAATAAAGATAACTTAATTGTTACAAAAGATAAAGTAGATTATATAGATGTTTCTCCTTCACAAATAGTTTCTGTTACAACAAGTATGATTCCTTTTATGGAACATGATGATGCTAATAGAACACTAATGGGAGCTAACATGCAACGTCAAGCAGTACCACTAATGATTACAGAAGCTCCAATTGTTGGAACTGGTGTAGAAGCAGCAATAGCAAGAGACTCTGGTTGTTCAGTAGTATGTGATATTGATGGTGTTGTTGAATATGTTGATGCTAAGAAGATTATAGTAAAAGGTATAGATGAAAAGAGAACTTATGAACTTATAAGTTATCAAAGAAGTAATAATGAAACTTGTTATAATCAAAAACCAATTGTTAAAACTGGTGAAAAAGTACATAAAGGTGAAATTATTGCTGATGGACCTTCTACTGATAAAGGTGAAATAGCTTTAGGTAAAAATGTAGTTGTAGCATTTATGACTTATAATGGTTATAACTATGAAGATGCTGTTATTCTAAATGAAAGAATAGTTAAGGATGATGTGTATACTTCTGTACATATTGAAATGAAAGAAGTAGAATGTAGAGATACTAAATTAGGACCTGAAGAATTTACAAGAGATATTCCTAATATTAGTGAAGATGCACGTAAGAATTTAGATGAAAATGGTATCGTAAGAATAGGAACTGAAGTTAAAGAAAATGATATTCTTGTTGGTAAAGTTACTCCAAAAGGAATGCAAGAATTATCAAGTGAAGAAAAATTATTACATGCAATTTTTGGTGAAAAGACAAGAGAAGTTAGAGATACTTCACTTAGAGTATCACATGGATGTTCAGGTATTGTACATGATGTACAAATATTTACTAAAGAAAATAGTGATGAACTTCCAGCTGGTGTATCAAAAGTTGTAAGAGTATATATAGTTAAGAAGAGAAAAATCCAAGTTGGAGACAAAATGGCTGGACGTCATGGTAACAAAGGTGTTTGTTCACTAATTTTACCAGAAGAAGATATGCCATATTTACCAGATGGTACTCCTGTTGATGTAATCTTAAATCCATTAGGTGTTCCATCTCGTATGAACTTAGGACAAATCTTAGAGTTACACTTAGGTATGGCTGGTAAAAAATTAGGTGTTCACTATGCTACACCAATATTCAATAGTGCAACTGAAGAAGATATCAAAGAAGAAACAGCTGCTGCTGGACTAGATCCTGATTATAAGACTTGGTTATATGATGGTCGTACAGGTGAAAGATTTGATAAGAGAGTATCAGTTGGTGTTATGTACATGATAAGACTTGTACATATGGTTGATGATAAAATCCATGCTCGTGCTACTGGACCTTATAGTTTAGTTACACAACAACCACTTGGTGGTAAAGCTCAATTTGGTGGTCAAAGATTTGGAGAAATGGAAGTTTGGGCATTATATGCTTATGGTGCTGCTCATATCTTACAAGAAGTTATTACAATTAAATCAGATGATGTAGTTGGAAGAGTAAGAGTATATGAAGCACTTGTTAAAGGAAAACCAATCCCAGCACCAGGAGTTCCAGAAAGCTTTAGAGTATTAATTAAAGAATTCCAAGCTTTAGGACTTGATATTCAAATAATTAATAAAGATGGAAGCTTAAAAGATATTAAAGAACTTGAAATGGAAGAAGATAGAGAAGACGTGCCAGTTTCAATTGAAGAAGTTGGTAAACCTGAAGTAGAAGAAACTGAAGAAGATACAAGTGATTATGAAGATGTTCAAGAAGAAGACGATGAAGAAGATGAATTTGGTGATGACTTTGATGAAGCAGAGCCAACTGAAGAAGATCTTGAATATGAAGAAGAGTATGGACTTGATGATTATAGTTTAGATGACTATGAAAGGGGTGAAGAATAATGATGGAAGTTAACGATTTTGATGGAATTCGTATAGGAATCGCGTCTCCTGATAAAATTCGTGAATGGTCTTATGGAGAAGTTAAAAAACCAGAAACTATCAATTATAGAACACTAAACCCTGAAAGAGATGGACTTTTCTGTGAAAAGATATTCGGTCCAACAAAAGACTTTGAATGTGCTTGTAAAAAATATAAAAGACTTAGATATAAAAATGTAGTTTGTGATAGATGTGGTGTAGAAGTAACAAGAGCAAAGGTAAGAAGAGAAAGAATGGGACATATTGAACTTGCTAGTCCTGTAAGCCACATTTGGTATGCAAAAGGTGTACCTCCTAAAATTGGACTAGTTTTAGATATTAGTCCAAGAGAATTAGAAGAAGTATTATATTTCGTAAGTTATATAGTATTAGATCCAGGAATTGCACCTCTTGCTAAAAAACAAACCCTATCTGATAAAGAATACAGAGCTTATTATGAAAAATATGGTGATGGATTCAAAGTAGGTATGGGTGCTGAAGCAATTAAACAATTATTAACAGAAGTTGATCTTGATAAAGAAATAGAAGAACTTAAAAAAGAAGTAGAAAAATCACAAGGTCAAAAGAAATTAAGATTATTAAAGAGATTAGATTGCTTAAATGCATTTAAAGAAAGTGGTAACAGGCCAGAATGGATGATTCTTGATGTACTTCCTGTTATACCACCAGATTTAAGACCTATGATTCAACTTCCAGGTGGAAGATTTGCAACTAGTGATTTAAATGATTTATATAGAAGAATTATTAATAGAAATAATCGTCTTAAAAAATTATTAGAATTAGAAGCACCTACAATTATTGTTCAAAATGAAAAACGTATGCTTCAAGAAGCAGTAGATGCATTAATTGATAATGGTAGACGTGGAAGAAGTGTATCAGGTGTAGGAAATAGACCTTTAAAATCACTATCTTCAATGTTAAAAGGAAAACAAGGTAGATTTAGACAAAACTTATTAGGTAAGAGAGTTGACTATAGTGGTCGTTCTGTTATCGTAGTAGGTCCAAGTTTAAAAATGTATCAATGTGGTGTTCCAAAAGAAATGGCATTAGAACTATTTAAACCATATGTAATGCAACAATTAGTAGAAAGAGGTATTGCTCACAATATCAAAGCTGCTAAGAAGATTATAGATGTTCAAGATGAAAGAGTATGGGATGTAGTTGAAGATGTAATAAGAGAACATCCAGTATTATTAAACCGTGCTCCAACATTACACAGACTTTCAATTCAAGCATTTGAACCTGTATTAGTTGGTGGAAAAGCACTTAGATTACACCCATTAGTTTGTGGTGGATTCAATGCAGACTTCGATGGTGACCAAATGGCTATTCACATTCCAATTAGTGAAGAAGCTCAAGCAGAAGCAAGACTTCTAATGTTAGGTGCTAATAACATTTTAGACCCTAAAGATGGAAAACCAATCGTTACACCTTCACAAGATATGGTTTTAGGTAACTATTATTTAACACTAGAACTTCCAGGTGAAGAAAATGAAGGTAAAGCATATAAAGATGCAAATGAAGCTTTAATGGCTTATGAAAGAAGAGATATAACACTTCATACAAGAATTTGTATTCCTGCAAAAGAATTCAAACATAAAGTATGGACTGATGAACAAAAAGAAAAATATTTAGTAACTACTGCTGGAAAATTAATATTCAATGAAATATTCCCAGATACATATCCTTATATTAATGAAGGAAGTAAAGAGAATATTGAATTTATGACACCAGATAAATTCTTTATCGAAAGAGGTAAAAATTTAAGAGAAGAAGTTGCTAAAATGCCTGTAGTTCCTGCTTTAGTTAAAAAAGATTTAGGAAAAATAATAGCTCAAATATTTAAGAGATATAAAACTACAGAAACTTCTATATTCTTAGATAAATTAAAAGATTTAGGATTTAAATATAGTACTAAATCAGGTATTACATTCTCACTTAGTGATATACCTGTAAATGCTGAAAAGCAAACTATTATTGATGAAACTAATGCAACAATAGATAAAATTAATAAACAATTTAAGCGTGGTCTTATAACTGATGAAGAAAGACATAATAAAGTAATTAAGTTATGGACTGATGCTACTAATACTGTTCAAGGTAAACTTGGAGATATATTAAAAGAAGATGTTGAAAATCCACTTTCAATGATCATAAACTCTGGAGCCAGAGGTTCTGCTAACCAATTAGGACAACTTGCTGGTATGAGAGGTATTATGGCTAAACCAGATGGTGGACAAGTAGAAATCCCAATTCTAGCTTCATTCCGTGAAGGATTAGACGTTCAAGAATTCTTCTTATCAACACACGGTTCTAGAAAAGGTACAGCAGATACTGCATTAAAGACAGCAGATGCTGGATATTTAACAAGAAGACTTGTTGATGTTGTACAAGATATTATTGTAAAAGAAGAAGATTGTGGAACTATTCAAGGTATTGAAGTAGAAGCATTCACAGATGAAAAGAGTGGTGCTGTAATTGAATCATTTAGAGATAGAATAGTAGGAAGATATTCAAATCAAAAATTATTACACCCAGAAACAAAAGAAGTATTAATTGATAAAGGTGCATTAATTACTGAAAGAATAGCTGATAAAATTGTTGATGCTGGTATTACTAAAATGGAAATCAGAAGTGTACTTACATGTAGATGTCCAAATGGTATTTGCCAAAAATGTTACGGTATTAACTTAGCTACTGGTAACTTAGTAGAAGTTGGTGAAGCAACTGGTATTATGGCTGCTCAATCAATCGGTGAACCAGGTACTCAGTTAACAATGCGTACATTCCACACTGGTGGTGTTGCATCAGCTGCTGATATTACTCAAGGTCTTCCAAGAGTTGAAGAGTTATTTGAAGCAAGAATACCAAAAGCTAAAGCAACAATTGCTGAAATTGATGGTAAAATTACAAAAATCACAGATGATAAAAATAATAGATTTAAAATCTATATTACTAATGATGTTGAAACTCGTGAACATGTAACACAATATAATGCTAAACTTAAAGTTGAAAAAGGTGAACAAGTAGTTGCAGGACAAGCATTAACTGAAGGAAGTGTTAGTCCAAAAGAATTACTTGCTGTAACTGACCCAACAACTGTACAAGAATATATCTTAAAAGAAATTCAAAAAGTTTATAAATCTCAAGGTGTTGATGTTAATGATAAACATGTTGAAACAGTTATTAGAAGAATGATTACTAAGATTAAAGTTGTAGATCCAGGAGATACAAACTTAATTGAAGGATTAAGTGTTCCATTAAGAGAATTTGCTGAAATTAATAAACCAGTAATCTTAAATGGTGGTGTACCTGCTACAGGAAAACCTGTAATGCTTGGTATTACAAAAGCATCATTAGAAACAGATTCATTCTTATCAGCTGCATCATTCCAAGAAACAACAAGAATCTTAACAGATGCTGCTACTCGTGGTAAAGTAGATATGTTAAATGGTTTAAAAGAAAATGTTATTCTTGGTAAATTAATTCCTGCTGGTACTGGAGCAAAACAATATAATAATATTGAAGTTATGCTAAAAAATGAACTTTTAGATGACGATGCTGCTGAAGTACTAGAAGAAAAATTCTTAACAGATGATAAAAATGAAGAAGTAGTTGAAGGTGCTTTAGAAAGCTAAATCTTAAAATAATAAATAAAATTCCTTAAATGGAATTTTATTTTTTGTAAAAAATGTGAAAAATATGTTATAATTTATGAAAAGAAGGGAATATTTAAAATGAAAGATAAAAATTTTATAATAGGAATAGTTATTTCAGTATTATTAGTAATTATAATTGCATTATTAGTTTTTATATTTTTACCATCTAAATTTGAAAATTCAAAAGAAGCAGAAAATAATATTAATCAAACAGAAAATAAGGTGAAAGATGATATTAATAATTCAATAGAAAAGAGATCATTTGTACAATCTGCACAAAAATTATATCAGATTGCACAAACTGCTTTTATTAATGATGCTATGAATAATAAAGAATTTTATCCTTGCTATGATGGAAGTAATAATCATAATTTATTTCTATCTGATAATACACTTAGGTATTATGTAGAATTTGATATGTCTGGAAATATAATTAATTTTCAATTATCTAATAATTCATATAATATCAATAAAAGTGGAACAGAAATTAAAATTGAAGAACTAAATGATGCTAATGATGGTAAAATAGATAGTATGAAAGTTTGTATTGATTAAAGTATAAAGTATTAATTTTTATTAATACTTTTTTAATGAAATAATAATTAAAAATTATAAATGATAAGATAGTTTATTACTATTTTTTCCTTGACTTTTAATATATATATATATAATTTAATAAGCGAGGTTGGTATATAGTGAATAAAAATTTAGAAAATATCTTTTCTTATATTGCTGATGTATTAAAAGTTAATGATAGAAGTATTTATGATTATAAAAACTATGACGTTTTAATAGAATTAAATGATTTTATAGAGAAATATAAAGATTTTTCAAACGATATAGATGTAGATTCTATAAATATATTAAAAGATTCAAATATTTTGACATTAAAATATAAAAAAGAAGAAAACTATTTAAAAAAATATCCTATTATAAATGAAAAACTTAAAAATTATATTTCATTAGACAATCACAATGAAATTGTAATTAGTGAAGAAAGTTATGCTTTATTAAAAGAAAATAATTTATTAGCTGAATATAACAATTATTTATTAGAATATAATAATGTAAAAAAGAATAATGATTATATAAATAATTATAATAAAATATATAAAGAATTATACAATTTAAATAAAAGAATAAAAGATAATGAAGAGAAAATTGAAATAATATTAGCAACAAATTTATTATATTGGAAAAATGATACAGGAGATATAATAAAAAGACATATTTTAGAATGTAATTTAGACTTAGAAGTGGATTCAATTCGTGATGTTATAACTCTTAGTATAAGTAATGATAAATTTAAAGGTTTTGTAAGTGATTTTTTAAATGAAAAAAATTATTCAGTTAAATCTAAAAGTGAATTAGATGATTTAATTAATGAGCAAAATTCATTAATTAAATCTGGAGATATTAGTATTGATAAATTAAATGATAAAATTAGTGAATATATTAACTACATTTCTTACAATCATTCTATTAAAGATACATATTTTAATGAAAAAGAAATAGAAAATAATATAACATATTTATTTAAAGATAAAACAATATTTTTTAGAAAGAAAACATTAAGATTATGGATTGATGATGCACTTGCAATAGCAAATTATTGTAAAGAGAATGAAGTTGATAGCAATATTTTAAAAATGCTTGATATAGATTTTTCAAATGAAGAAGAAGTAAGAGATGCATTATATGATAGAAGCAATGATATAAATGAAGAAGTATTATTTCCTTTAAGTTCTAATGCAGAACAATATGACATAGTAGAAAAAATAAATAGAAATAATATTGTTTTAGTTCAAGGCCCACCTGGCACTGGTAAATCTCATACAATAGCAAATTTATTATCACACTATATAGCACAAGGTAAAAAAGTAATAGTTACTAGTGAAAAGTCTAAGGCATTAGAAGTATTAAGAGATAAAATTCCAATCTCAATTAGAAGCCTTAGTTTATCTTTATTGTCAACAAAAGGTATAGATAAAGATTTAGAATTCTCTATAAATAATATTTTAAGTAAACAAAGAGATGAAAAAACTTTAAAAAATAATCTTATAAATATAAAATTATTAGAAAAAGAGTTAGAAAAAATAAAAGAATGTAAAGGACAAAATCAAAAAGATATAATTGAAATTATGTCTAAAGATGCGATTGATTATAAAGATAAATTAATTGGACTTATTGATATTAAATCAGATAGTAAATTTAATTTACAAAATATTGCAAAGTATTTAGAAGATAATAAAAAATATAAATTTATTAAAGAGAACGATATTGAAAATTATGATTATAAAAATATAGATGAAATGCTTGAAAATCTTGATGATATTAGAGATGAAATAAGAAACAATAATTATGCATTATCAACTGAAATTCCAATTAATAACTTACTTCAAGATAATCAAATAGAACTAAGTATTAAAGAAGGGATTAGATATGAAGATTATACTATAAAAAATGAATCATTAAAGAGTTCTATTATAGAATCAAAGCTTAATAGTGAAATAATAAATGAACTTACAAATAAAATAAATAATTTAAATAATTTATATGAATTTTTTCCTAAAAAATGGTTAATTGATAAATTAGATTGGAAAGTATTTTTTGATAATATAGAAAAATTAAAAAAAGAAATTATATCAAAAGAAAAATTAATATATGATGTTGAATCAAATAGATTTGATTATAATCTTGATTATGATAGTAACAATTTAGAATATTACCATAATATTATTTTTAATATAACTTCTTTATATAATGATAAAAAAATTCTTCCTTTAATTAATAAAATAAAATTATCTAATTATTTAAATAAACTTAGTAATTTTAAATTAAACGATGATTATTTAACAAAAAATCTTTCTTTTGAAGTATTTGAAAATATAGAAAATCAATTAGAATATAAACTTTTCATAAACAATATACAAAATAAGTTAAGTAAAGTATTAGAAAAAGATATTATTAGTATATTAAATATAAATGAATTTGAATTTGGAAAATATGAAAAAAGAATTATTAATATATTAGATGAAATAATTAATTATAATAAATCTATTAAAGATATAGATAATAATTTATCAAAAGTTATAAATACTAAATTATTTAATATATCATATATAGATTCTCTTGAAGAATTTATTTTATCTGTAATTGATGATTTGAATTATTATATTACTATAAATTCTAATACATCTAATCAACAAGAGTTTTCAAATGAATTAAGAGATTTTTATAAAGATTATAAATTACAAAATTTAAATGAATTAATATTATCTATAGAAAATAAGGATTTAGACGAATATAAAATTAATAAAGAAAAATTATTAAGTGAGATTAATATTATTAATAAATATAATAATATAAGAAAGAAATATTCTTTAATATTTAGTGATAAACCATTATTTATAAAAAGTTATATATATGATTATGATAATGTAGAAAAATCTTTTGTAAAGGATAATATTAAAGAAATATTAAAATATCATTATGTAGAAAAAATTTATCTTTCATTAGAAAAGAAACAGAATGTAAAAAAATTATATGATATAAGAAATGGATTAATTCAAAAAGAAAAACAAGTCATTGAAGAATTGATTAGTGAAAAAGGATGGTACTATCAAAATAAACAAATGACTCCTTTAATTAGTTCATCACTAAGTAAATGGATGTCATTAAAGAAAAAATTAGGAAGTGGTACTGGAAAAACTGCATATAAAATTTTAAATGAAATGCAAAAAGAAATGCAAATAGCAAAGAATGCAATTCCAGTATGGATTATGCCACTTGATAAATTAATAGAGCAATATCCATATAGTGAAAATCCACCATTTGATGTATTAATAATGGATGAAAGTTCTCAATCATCTATATTTTCTATTAGTGCTTTAACTAGAGCAAAGAAAATAATAATTGTTGGAGATGATAAACAAATAAGTCCAACTAGCAGTTTTACAAGTGTTGATGATGTAGAAGATTTAAAAAATAAATATTTAAAAAATAATCAATGGAAAGAACAATTATCTAAAGATACAAGTATATATGATTTTATAGGTATGATTTGTAATAATAGTAAAGTTGTATTATCAGAGCATTTTAGATGTTTAAGAGAAATAATTGAATTTTCAAATAGATATTATTATAATGGTCAAATAAATCCATTAAAAGTAAGAAGCAAAGAAAATACAATTGATAAACCAATTATGACAATATATGTAGATGGAAGGGTTAAAAAATATGGAAATCAACCTTATAATGAAAAAGAATTAGAAAAAGTAATAGAACTATTAAGAAATATTTCTAATGATGAAAAATATAATAATAAAACAATTGGTATAATTACTCTTCAAAGAAGTGATAAGTTTGTTCTAAAATTAATAGAAAAAATATGGAGTACATTCGGAGATAAATTTGCAACTGATAGACATATTAAAGTAGGAGATACCGCTAGTTTTCAAGGTGATGAAAGAGATGTTATTATACTTTGTATGTTAAATGCTAGTGTAGATGAAAATGGCGATAGTAATATAATTAGAGCACTTACTACACCAGAATATGAACGTATTTATAATGTAGCAGCATCAAGAGCTAAAGAACAAATGATTTTAATACATTCATTAACATTAGAAGAATTAAGAGAAAATTGTTGTAGATATAAACTATTAAATTATTGTTTAAATTATGATAAAGAAGAAGAAAAACAAATAGAAGAAAAATTTGAATCTAATTTTGAAAGAGAAGTTTATAAAGATTTAACAGCAAAAGGATTAAAATTAATTCCACAATTTAAAGTTGGTAATTATAGAATTGATTTTATAATAAAGAATGATAATGATCAAAACATAGCTCTTGAATGTGATGGAGATAGATACCATAATGTTGATAATCTTAAAGCTGATTTAGAAAGACAATCAGTATTAGAAAGATGTGGTTGGAAATTTATTAGAGTAAGAGCAAGTGAGTATTTTTATGATAGAGAAAAAAGCATTAACAGAATTTTAGAAGAAGTAAATAATATTTTAGATAGAAATTATTCAACTTCTAATATTAATTATGATGTAAGCGATATAATAAAATTTGATAAAGAAGAAGCATTAAAAGAAGTAAAAGAAGAACTAGAAAAAAATGAAACTAAGGAAATAAAAAAAGAAGAAAAACATCAAGATAAACCATTAAATATAAAAAGTAATTCTAATTTAGAGAGTGATATATTAAATTATATGTCAGAAGAAAATAAATCAAATATTGATTTAGAAAAGAAAATATTTAATGAAGATGGTATTACTAAAAATAGTTATAGATTTTTAACTTTATATTGTGAAGGAGTTAGTATAGAAGATATATCAAAATATTATGTATCATCTATTGGAGAAGTTAAAAGAATATTAAATTTATCATTATTAGTTTATAAAAAAGACACTTTAGAAGAAGCAGCAAAAATCTTTAAAGAAAAATTTAAAGGTAGTCAAAAATATAATAATATATATGATAATTATAAAAAATATAAGAAAAATAATTTGTAAAAGAATTATAGCAAAAATGCTATAATTTTTTTTAATATTTGGTATAATTTATTTAGGTGAATATTATGTTTGAAAGTTTAAGTGAAAGATTACAAAAAGTAGTTAGTAATATAAAATCAAAAGGTGTTATTAATGAAGATAACATTAGTGATATAGTAAGAGAAATAAGACTTTGTTTATTAGAAGCTGATGTTAATGTAAAAATAGTAAGAGAATTTATTGATAAAGTTAAAGAAAAAGCACTTGGTGAAGAAGTTAAAAAAAGTATTAAACCAGGTGACTTATTCGTTAAAATATTAAAAGATGAACTTGTAGAATTATTAGGTGGGGATAGTACTCCACTTGAAGTTAGTAAAAATCCAACAATTACAATGATAGTTGGACTTCAAGGTGGTGGTAAAACTACAACTATTGGTAAAATGGGTAATATGGTTAGAAAAAAATACCATAAGAAACCAATGTTTATAGCATGTGATGTTTATAGACCAGCAGCAATAGATCAATTAAAAAGTATAGGAAAAGAATTAAATATAGAAGTATATGATGAAGGAAAGGGAAGTCCTGTAGAAATAGCTAAAAATGGTATAGAATATGCTAAAAGTAAAGGTTATGATTATATACTTATAGATACAGCAGGTCGTCTTCAAATAGATGAAAAATTAATGGATGAACTTGTTGAAATTGAGCGTACAGTTAGTCCCCATGAAGAATTACTTGTAATAGATGCTATGATGGGACAAGATGCAATAAATGTAATAACTGGATTTAATGATAAATTAAAATTAACTGGTTGTGTTTTAACTAAAATGGATGGAGATACTAAAGGTGGAGTTGCTCTATCATTAAGACATCTTACTAACATTCCAATTAAGTTAATAGGAGACTCTGAAAAATTAGATGGAATAGGTGAATTTTATCCTGATAGAATTGCAAATAGAATACTTGGTATGGGAGATCTACTTTCAATAATTGAAAAAACTGAAAGAGAACTTGATACCGATGAAATGATGGATACAGCTAAAAGAATGCAAAAAGGAAAATTTGATCTTGAAGATTTCTTAAAAACAATGAAACAAATAAAGAAATTAGGTCCAATTGAAAATATACTAAAATTAATGCCAGGAGCATCTAAATTAGGACTTAATAATGTAAATATTGATCCAAAATTAATGGCAAGAACAGAAGCAATAGTTTTATCAATGACAAAAGAAGAAAGAAGAAATCCTGATATAATTAAAGCTAGTAGAAAAGTAAGAATTGCTAATGGTTGTGGACAAAAAGTAGAAGATGTTAATAGATTATTAAAACAATTTGATCAAATGAAAGTAATGATGAAACAAATGAAAAACATGAAGTTTTAAATTTACAAAAAATGATTTTTAATGTATAATAAATTACAATTTCAGGAGGCTTTATGGATAATATATATTTAGAAAATATACAATCAATATTAAATAGTGAAACAACAGATGAAGAAAAACATAATGAATTGCTTGCATTAATAAAAAGCATAAGAAATGATTTACTTTTAGGGGCAGAAGAGAAAGAAAATTTAATAAATCAAATAGAGAATACTGATATTTTATTAAAATCAGATATAGAACTATTAAAAAAATTAAGAAATCGATCTAAAAAATTCTTAATTACTAATTCTTTTATAGGATTAAGTGTAACTGGTCTTAGTGCAGGTTCTATTTACAAATGTATTATAGATCATAAACAAATAATTGATGCTATGAAAAACTCATTTTCTTCTGATATTTTAGCTGAATTCACTCTCGGAAGTTTATTATTCGCAGGTTCATTAGTAGCTGGAATTTATGATTATTTAACTTATCAAGAATTACAAGAATATATGGAATATGATAAAGAAATAAATTCATATCAAAGAAGATTAAAAGATAATCATAGATAAAAATTATTTATGATTAAATGTATATAATATTATTGCTGTAAAGCAATTAAAAAAGCTAGTGATTCCCACTATAAGAGGAAATTAAAAAAGAAACTAGAGAGCTTACTCTAGTTTTGTTTTGTTATTTATTATATAAATTATTAGATAAATGTAACAAATATAATCAATAATTATAATTTACCTATTCACAATTTATCTTTTATCATAAACTATCTATGAAAAGGAGTTGTTTATATGACAGATAATATGGGTATGTACCAAGGATATAGTGTTGAAGGTAGTGCAGAATTAAAAGTTACTCCAGATAAAATGACTGAAGGCTCTTCTTGTTGTATGGAAGCACCTATGATGTGCCCACCAGTTTATGAATGTCCACAAGAAAGATGTATTCATAAACAAATTATACATGAAGTACCACATGTACAACCAATCAATACTAGAATAATTAATCATCATATATATAGACATACATATACACCTTGTTATACATGTACTGAAGAAAATGAAGTATGCAATGTTAATGTATGTGGTCCTAAATATATGTAACTTATTTTTATAAAGACATTTTAATTAATGTCTTTTTTTTAAATGATATTCTTACACTTATTATGTAAACTTTTAAAAATTATATGTTAAAAATGTTAAAAAAATTCTATAATTTAGAAAAGGGAGGAGTAGTTTATGAACTCTAGTAATTTATTTGGTGAAAATAATGAATCACAATCAAATAACTACCAGTCAGTAACATCAGTACAAAATAATAATTTAAACAATCAGAATGTTACTTCATTTAATAATAATCAAATAAATCAAAATAGTAATAGTTCTGTAGGTTTAGAAAGACCACAAAGTTCAAGTCCCTTATGGCAAAATACGCCTGTTTCAGAAGAAAATTATCAAACACCATTTACAAAAATGTTAAATGAAGATCAATATCAAACACCATTTACAGTAGCACAAGATTCTCCATTTACAAAAGATGCTGTTACAACACAAAAAATGACTACATCACCCTCAGCTTTAAATTATATGATAGATAATCAAAATAATGAAAAGTTATTAGAAGAATTTATTGGCAATAAATATGAAAAAATTATTAATAAACCATTTAATATATTTGGATTCCTATTTGGAACATTCTATATATTTTATAGAAAAATGTATTTATTTGGTATTATTATTTTTATTCTTGATTTAATAATTTTTAATTTTATAAAAAATATTATAATTAGTTTAATCTTAGTATTAGTACTTAGAATTATAATTGGATTTAGTATAAATAAAATATGTGTGCTTCATTCAAAAAAGAAAATAATAAAAATAAAAATTAAAGGTACACACAGCAATTTTGAAGAATTAAAAAATATTTGTTCTAAAAAAGGTGGAGCAAGTGTTGGCTCAATATTTTTAGGAATTTTTGCTGAACTTGGTATTGCTTTAGCGATAGTTATAGTAATGTTATTATTTGGAGTTAAAAATTATATAACAAGTTTATTTGATTTTAAAGATTCTAATGAAGAAGATGATAATACACAAGTAAAAGAAACATTAGTGGAAGATGTAATGGTTAATGGTTATTCTTGTATAAATACAAAGTGTAATATTACAATAGAAGATGCTAATGGAGATACAATTGATTATACACTAAAAAGTGGAGATGCTGAATTATTTAAAATATTAGATAGTTATAATGATTATATTAATATTAATATATACTATATTATAAGTAATAATGAAAGAAGAATTACTAAATATAATATATTCTTAAAATCAAATGATGAAGATATTAGTAATGTTAAAACAGAAGAAGAATTAAGAAAGAAAATAGGTTTATATACACTAGGTAATCATACTGATACACTTACTTTAACTAAAATAGGTAAACAAGGTTCTGGTATTAGTGGTAATGAAACATATACATATATAACTTATACATTTACTGATAGTAATGAAATAGAATATAAGATGAAATATATTAATCCAAATAAAAATTTAAAATTAACAGAAGGTAAAAAATATACTGTTACTTTTGAAGTAGTTGAAGGTACATTTGATTATGAATATAAAATTAAATCAATAAAATAATAAAGACATTTTAATTAATGTCTTTTTTTGTTATAATTGATTTGTGATTAATATGATAGAAAAAGCAGGATGTATCTTAATGGATACTAAAAATAAAAATATAGCAATTGTATATAGAAAAGAGTATGATGATTATTCTTTTCCAAAAGGTCATCTTGAAAAAGGTGAAACTTTACTTGAATGTGCTATTCGTGAAACTGAAGAAGAAACTAAAAGAATACCATTAATATTAGATAATAATGAAATATTTGTAGAAAAATACAATGATTCTATGGGAAATTTATGTGAAGCACATTATTTTATAGCAAAAGATAATGGTCATAGTGATAATAAATCATTAGAAGTACATGAATTAATATGGAAAAATATAAATGAAGTAGATAGTATTTTAAGCCATGATCATACAAAAGAAATATGGAATAATGTAAAAGATATTGTTATTAAATATATGGAGTAAAATATGAAGAAAAGAATAATACTATGGATACTTGTTATTTTATGGATGGGTATTATTTTTACTTTTTCTAGTTTTAATAGTAATGAGTCATCTAAACAAAGTAAAGGAATAATTAATTTCTTTATTGAAAATATAGTAGAAATATTTGATAAAGATTTAACAGAAGTAGAAAAAACTAATATTGTTAATACACTTCATACTCCAGTTAGAAAACTTGCTCATTTTAGTATATATTTAGTTCTTGGAGTACTGGTTAGTTTACTCTTAAAAACATATAATCTTTCTACTAAAAATATAATTTTAATGTCTATTTTAATATGTTTTTTGTATGCAAGTAGTGATGAAATTCATCAATTATTTATTAGTGGTAGAAGTGGAGAATTTAAAGATATATTACTTGATACATTTGGAAGTAGTGTTGGAATAGCTATATTTGGAAGAAGAAAATAAATTATTAATATTTGAATAGTAAATTTTGCTATTCATTTTTTGTTTTTTATGATATACTTAATTATGATAAGATAGTAGGTGGATATATGTTAAATAATAAAGTTTTAGTAAATTTATATTGTTTATCATTAGGTAAAACTTTTGAAGTATATTTGCCTATAAATGAAAAAATAGGAAATATAACAAAAATATTAAATACAACATTATTTGATTCAATTGATTCATCTAGAAATTATATGTTTTTGAATTCAGAAACTGGAAATATATATAAAAATAATGAATTGATAAGAGAAACAGATATAAAAAATGGAACAAAAATAATATTAATGTAAGAATAAAGGGTTAGTGTGTTATGAATATATATCTATTTGATGAAAATTCTATTATTACATTTTGTTTACCAAGTAAAAAAATTGGTAATTTTTGGCTTACAGATAATGAAAATAAAAATATAGTAAATATAAAAAATGAAGATAATGATTGGATTATTAGTGGAAGCGAAAATACTAAGGTTATATTAGGAAATAATGAACAAAAAGCTATTTTAAAATCTAAAAATTATTATGCAGTTGAAAAAAATGATAAGAAATATCCTATATTTGTATATGATTCAAATGACAATACATTCAATCCATATATTTTTCCTGAAAATAAAACAATTAAAGTTGGTAGGATAGATGAAAATGATGTAATTGTTAATATTCCATATTTCCAAAAATTACATTTTTGTTTATCTTTAGAAAAAGGATACTATAAAATTGAAAAAATGCCTGAATCAATTATGTACTTAAATGATGAAATAATAAAAAATGATATAACCTATGCTAAAACTGGTGATGTAATAAATGTATATGGAATAAAGTTTGTTCTTGCACACAATTTAATATTTATAAATAATCCCATTGATAGAGTATGTGTAAAAGATATTTTAGAAAAAACATCATTTTCTGTTGATGATGAAATAACTAGTGAAGAAATAATTAATGAAGATTTATATAGTGATAAAGATTATTTTTTAAGAAGCCCAAGACTTAGAAAAATAATTGAAACATTTAAGTTAAATATTGATTCTCCACCAACAAAAGAAAATATGCAACAAATTCCATTAATTATGACTTTAGCACCAATGATTACTATGGCAGCAAGTTCAATGGTAACTCTTTCAAATGCAATACAAACTGTAACATCTGGTGAAAAAACATGGAAACAAAATGCACCAACTTTAGTAATTTGTATTTCAATGTTATTAAGTATGCTTGTATGGCCTTTTGTAACTAGAATATATGAGCAAAAACAAAAAGAAAAAAGGGAGAATGAAAGACAAGAAAAATATAAATCATATTTATCAAATAAAAAAGATGAATTATCAGTGGAATATAATATGCAAAAAAGAATATTAGAAGAAAATTTACTTTCTACTGATATTTGTTATGATATGATATTAAATAAAAGAAGAACACTTTGGGAAAGAAAAATAGAAGAAAGTGACTTTTTAACAGTTAGACTTGGTAAAGGTGAAATACCATTTGATGCTGATATATCATATAGAAGTGAAGACTTTACAATGGATGATGATAATTTAAAAAAGATGCTTGATGAATTAATAAAGTCATATAAAACATTAACAGATGTTCCAATAGGATACTCTTTTTCTTCTAATAAATATACAGCTGTGAGTGGACTTAATCCTAAATATGTATATTTTGTAAATAATTTATTATTACAGATGATGGCATTTCATAGCTATGATAATTTAAAATTTGTAATATTTACAAATAAAAAAAATCAAAAAAGATGGAAACATTTTAAAGACTCTCCATATTGTTTTTCTGATGATAAATATTATAGATTTTTTGCTACTAATACAGAAGAAATGCAAGAAGTATCAAATTATTTGAAACAAATATTCAATAATAGACAAACTTTATCAAATAATGGTAGTGAAAATGAAAGAATAAATAATTTTTCTAAATTTAATACATATTATTTATTTATTATTGATGATATAGATTTAGCTAGAAAAATAGATATTGTTGATAGTGTTTTAGATGAAAAAAAGAATTTAGGTTTTAGCATTTTAGTTATAGAAGAAAGACTATCTAAATTACCAAGTCAAATAACTAAATTTATAAATATTGGTGATAAAACATCTGTTGTTATTAACAGTGAAAATAATGATCAAATTAGATTCAATGATGAACTTAAAAATTATAATATGGATTTAGTAACAAATACACTTATGAATTTACCATTATATATTGATAATAATATAAAACAATTGCCTAATTCAATAACATTCTTGGAGTTATTCAGTGTAGGTCAAATTGATCAATTAAATATTCTTAATAGATGGAAAGATAATGATCCTACTAAGTCGTTAAAAGCTGAAATAGGCGTTAATGAAAATAATGATATATTTGTGTTAGATTTACATGAAAAAGCACATGGTCCACATGGACTTATTGCTGGTATGACTGGTAGTGGTAAATCAGAGTTTATAATTACTTATATACTTTCTATGGCAATTAATTATAGTCCAGAAGAAGTCGCTTTTGTATTAATTGATTATAAGGGTGGTGGTCTTGCTGGTGCTTTTGTTAATAATGAAACAAAAGAAAAATTACCACATGTAGTAGGAACAATTACAAATTTAGATAAAGCAGAAATAAATAGAGCTCTTTCAAGTATTCAAAGTGAGCTTAGAAGAAGACAAACTAAATTTAATGAAGTAAGGGATAAATTTGGTGAAAGTACAATTGATATATACAAATATCAAAAATTATATAGAGATGGTATGATTAAGGAAGCTATTCCACATTTAATTATAGTTTGTGATGAATTTGCAGAATTAAAAGATCAACAACCAGATTTTATGGATGATTTAATTAGTACTGCTCGTATAGGTCGTTCACTTGGAGTACACTTGATTTTAGCAACACAAAAGCCAAGTGGAGTAGTAGATTCACAAATATGGTCTAACTCTAAGTTTAAAGTTTGTTTAAAAGTTCAAGATAAATCAGATAGTATGGAAATGATAAAGTGTGATTTGGCAGCCGAACTTAAAAATGTTGGTAGATTTTATTTACAAGTAGGATATAATGAATATTTTGCAATGGGTCAAGCTGCTTGGGCTGGAGCACAATATTATCCAAATAAGGAGTATAAAAAACCAGTCGATAAAAATATGTATTTTATAAATAATACAGGTGCTATAAAAAAAGCATTAAATAATAATTTTGCTAAAAAATTAGTAAAGTCAGAAGGAGAAGAACTTACATCTATTGTAAAATATGTAATAGATATAAGTAAAAATATTGATATAGATGTAAAACAATTATGGTTAGATAGAATACCAAATAAAATATTGATTCAAGATTTATTTAACAAATATAATTATGCTAAAGAAAGATTTAATATAAATCCAATAATAGGTGAATATGATGATCCAGAGAATCAATTACAAGGATTACTAACTCTTCCTATAACAAGCGATGGTAATACTGTTTTATATGGAATTGCTGATAGTGGAAAAGATGAATTTTTGTCTACTTTGGTTTATTCTATAATAATGACTTATGATACAAGTGAAGTTAATTTATATTTATTAGACTTTGGTGCTGAAACATTGATTAATTATAGTGAAGCACCACAAGTTGGTGATGTAATATTAAATGGTAATGATGAAAAATTAGAAAATTTAGCTAAAATGTTAAATAATGAAATGAATAAAAGAAAAAAATTATTTATTTCATATAATGGAAATTATAGAGATTATATTAAAAATAGTGGGAAGACACTGCCTAATATCATTGTAATAATAAATTCTATTGAAGTACTTACTGATACTTATCAAGATTATATAGATAAATTAATACCTGTAGTAAGAGAAGGAAGTAAATACGGAATTAACTTTGTAGTAACAACAAGTAGTCAAAATAATATTAAGTTTAAAATAGCACAAGCTTGTAAACAAATTTTAACTCTTCAATTAAACAATGAAAGTGACTATAGAGATTTGTTAGGAAAAACAAATGGGCTTATACCATCTTCATGTTTAGGAAGAGGACTTGTCAAATTAGATAGAGTATTAGAATTTCAAACAGCTTTTATAACTAATGATGAAAGTTCATTTGTTAAAATAAAAGAATTAATAAGTTTACTTAATGAAAAAGGTATTAATAAAGCAAGAGAAATACCAGTTATGCCAGATATTATTAAATTAGATAGATTTAAAGATAAATATTTAGGTATAGATACAATACCAATTGGATTAACTAAAGAAACATTAGTATCAAGTTTATATGATTATTCTAAAAATGTTGTTAATATTATTTCTTCTAATGAAATGGAAAGTATGAGAGAATTTATATTAAATTATTTAAAACTTATTGAACAAAATAGTAATAAGTTTAATAGAGTAGTAATAGATGCATGTAATTATTTTGAAAACTTTAATTATAATATAAATTTAATAAATGATAAATTTGATTCTGCAATTGATTCATTAAAGAAAATTGATGATAGTTTCCAACAAATAATTGAGAAAAACAATATGAATTTAAGAAGTGTTAAAAATCAAATGAATAGTTTAATAATTATAATTGGATTTGATAAATTCTTAACTAGATTAGATGATGCTCATAAAGAAATGTTTAAAAATATTTTGAAAAATCAAAAAGAAATTTTAAAATTATCATTTGTATTAATTGATATACCATCTGCATTTAAAAAATATGAATATGAAGAATGGTATAAAGATAGCATTACTGGAAACGATGGATTATGGATTGGAAATAATATTTCACAACAATTTGTTATCAAAACAACAATTCAACCAAATAGTATTAATAATATTGGAAATGGTTATGCAGTTTCAGTTAAAAATGGTATGCCAATTGTTATAAAATTAATAAATGAAATAAAAGTCAAAAAAAGAGAATAAATTTATTTAAAAAACTACAATTTTTTACAAATAAGTTTTATTCTTTTTGCTGATTAAATTAAAATTACTTTACAATAAAAACCAAATATTGTAAACTTATTATAGGAGGTAAAATGATATATGAATCATAAAGTAAATAATGTACAAAATTTATTTGATGATGCTCGAACTTTGTATATGTCTGTAGTTACAGGTGGGGCTCCTTATTCTGCTGATACAATAATTACTAATTTATCAACTGGAATTGATATATTAAAAAATTGTTGGTTTGGTAAAGATGCTGGAGTTCAAATTCAAAATTTAGTAGTTGTTCATAATGCAATGGTTGCAGTAAGAAATTCTTTAGGATTTTTAGCTGAAACTACTACTAAAATTGCATCTAATTATAGAGAAATACAAAATTCTAATGGTGCAGGTCTTGAAACATTAGTTCCAGTTACAAATGAAAATAGAACAATTCTTGGTAGCTATAGTGATATGAGAGATACTATTAACATTTCTCCAGAAGCAAATAATGGAAATCAAAAAGTTGTAGCTGCAAATGGTGAAATTGATAATTTCATTAGTAATGTAAGAAAATATTTTGACCAAATTATGAATAATTGGACAGCTGGACCTGGAAGAGAAGAATTTCAAAATGAATTTAATACTTTTGTAAGTAGTGCAAATAAATACAAATCAGTATTAAATGAAGCATCACAAAGTATAGCAACTGCTATAAAAAATTATGGAATGTAATAATAAGAAGCAATTTTGCTTCTTATTTCCTAAGTTGAATAGTATATATTCTATTTAGGAAATAAGAAGGAGAGTGATATTATGGCATCTTCATCATATTGGGCAGGAAGACTAAATGAAGCAAAAGCATTAAAGGCAAAAGCAGAAGAAAGATTAAAAAAATTAGAAGAACTAAAAGGAAAAATAGATCCAATTCCAGAAGCATTAGAATCAGTAATTGATACTTTTCAAAAAATAGGATTTAGTTTATCTGCAGTTTGTCCAGCTGGTTATCCAATAGATAATGGAAGTTATAATAAAAATGCAGATGATTTGCAGACTGCAGAAAGTGATTATCTTTCATTAATAAGTGAATGTGCCAATCAAATAGAGGCTGAGAGACTCGATATTAGAGATTTTGATAATTCGATTACATACTATCAAAATCAATATGATATAGCTGTTGAAGCAGAAAGACAGGCATATTTAGCATCATTACAAAATGCGAATAATAGTAAAAAGAATAATACTAGTACAAAAAAATGAAAAAAATAAATAGGAGTTAATATGAGATGCATAAATTGTGGAAAAGAAATAGATGTTAGTTATGGAATGGTAATGTGTCCATATTGTGGAAGAATATTGGATGATAAAATAGATAAAACAGATTATGAAAATGCATATAATGAATTTTCAAACGAAAGAGAAGAATTAAAAAAAAACAATAAAGATAATGATAAGCCAATAACAAATGAATTTAATAAAATGGATGATAATACCAAACTAAAAAAAGCTATTGTAGGTGGACTAGCAACTACTGCTTTTGCAGCAAGTGCTGGAAGTCTTTATGCTGCAAATAAAAATATTAACAAAAGTAATAAAGAAAACAAAAATAAAACTTTTCCAGATGATAATATTAACAATGTTGTTATAAATGATAACGATGAAATAGAAGAAAATGCAGACAATATATTAGATGATGATTTATTTGATTCTAACGATGTGACTAATGAAGAAGACAATATAATAGTTGATAATAATGAAAATTTAGATACAAATAATAGTAGCCAAGCAGCTAAAGATAATGGTATAGATTATAACCCAAATGCAACTCCTTCTAAACCAAAAAAAAGTACTTCAAAAAAAGTAACATCCAAATCAAATAATAACAAAAATTCAACTACTACTTCAAAAGATGAAAATAGTAATGATAATAATTTAAATAATGAAGATCAAATAATAACAGATGAAAATATATCAGAAAACGAACAAGATTCATCATCAGAAGAAACAGAAGATGATATATTTAAAAATCCAAATGAAGATGATGATACATCAAATAACGAACCTGATATAGATTCTGATAAATCAGATGAGAATATTACTGATAATGAAGAATCTAATATCGATACATCAGAAGAAGGATTTGAAAATTTATCTCCATATCCAGCAACTACAATATCAAATAATACTAATTATACAAATGATTCGTCATATAATAGTTCATCATTTTCGGTAGATTATTTTCATCTAGAAAATGCTATATCTTTAATAAATAATGCAAATGATTCTTTTAGTAATATAGTATCATTAACTTCTGATATAAATACTGACGGATTAAATTTACAAACATCTGTAGCCTCAGCTAATGCTACTATAGAAAAATGTTTTGGAAATGCATCTGGAAGTAAAGTTGGAGTTTCTGCTGGTACGGCATCTCAATTAAACAAATTAAGATCAGATTTACAAAAAATGGATCCAGATTATGATTTTAATTATGATTATTATAAATATATGAATTTAGGTTATTTATCAGAGCAAGAAGGATGGAATTCTGATGAATTTAAAAAACAAGAAAGTAGTTTAGAATCAAGTTTAAGAAGTGAAATAGGAGAAAGAAAAAAAGAGTATGAAGGAAATACTAAAAAGATAGAATTTTTAGACCAAGTTATTGAATCAATAGATATTCAAAATGAGGCATTCGAAAATTATTATAAAAATTTAGTTGATATTGAAACATTTACTGCTGTAAATCAGTACGTATCTGATAGAATGAATGATTCTACTATACCTGCTAATTCTACATATGAAAAATATATTGATGAAAAAGTACAAGAATTAAAAGATTTGAATGCAGAAAATGAAAAAAAATATAATGAATTAGAGAAGGCTAAGCAAAAAAATAAAAATGATATAAATACTAAAAATGGAACAGAAAATACTTCTTCTGAAGAAGAACTTACTGTTTCAAAATACTCTGATGGAACATATGCATATTTAGATGAACAAAGCTTACAATTATTACAATATTATACTAATTATAAGTATTTAAATGCATGTAATGAGAGTAATTCAATTTCATCAATCCAAAGTCAAATATCATCATTAGAAACTAAATTAAAAATGAATCAAGATAGTTTGAATTCTGGAATTGTTTATGAGAATGGTTATCCAACTGTTATGTCTAATGATGAAAAAACTGAATTAGAAAATATAAATAAAAAATTAAGTCAAGAAAAAGATGATTTAAATAATAGAATTAATCAAATAAATGAATCTTTTGAAAGTATTCTTAAAGATTATTATGATGCTAATGCTGAATCAATTTATAGAATACCAGAAATAAATAGAAAACCTGAACAAAAAGATTTCTTACTTTCAAGAGATAGTTATGTTGCAACTTTACAACAAAAAGATTTGAGAAATGAAATTCAAGAATATCAACAATATATAGAAGATATACAAGAAGAAATAGATAGTTTATCAGAAAAAGCAGCAGGAGCATATGCAACAAATGTATCTTATAATAGTTCAGAATATTCTGGAATAAATTATTATGCAAATTATAAAGCTGCTTTAAAATATGGATATGGTTTAGAGTATTTAGATGAAAAAGAACAAGCTAGATATAAATTTTTATTAGAAACTGTTTCTTCACTTGAAGAAAAAAGTGCCATTGCTTTAGATGCAAATAATAAATTAGAAGAATTAAAACAACAATTAATAATGCAAAGAAGTGATTATAGTAAGTATTCTAATTTTAATAATATAAAAGTAGAAAATGGATTTTTTGGTGGTTTAGTTTTTAGAGATGCTACCACTAATGAAAAATTAGATTTGTCTAAAGAAGAACAAGCTGTAATTTTAGCAATGAAAGGCAGTAACTCTACAAATGGTACAGTAAATGAATATATAAATTATTTAAAAAACGGAAGTGAAAATTTATCTTATGATGCTTTAGGTGTTATAGCATATAATATGAATAAATCAAAAGAATTTGAGGGATATGATTCTAACTTTGCTTCTAGTTTTGATTATCTTTATGATCAAGGTGCAAGAATACTTGGAAAACAAATGGCAGATGAATTTACTACTAGATTAGATAATTGTCCTGATATATTTGATTGGGTTTTAGTTGCAGATGAGGCATTAGAAGATGGATTGACTGGTTTCTTCCGTGGATTTAAAAATATATTTTGTGCGGATGGAAGAGCAGATGCTAGAGATTATAAACCAATGTTTATAACAGATTATATTAATAATTCTGATCAATATTGTGGACTTTATAAAACAATTCTTACAAGTGAATATGAAATTACAAATAGTATAGGAAATATGTTACCATCTATGTTAGTTACTTTAATACCTGTTGTTGGTCCTGCTGTTGGTTTAATTTCTTTAGGTGTTTCTGCTGCAGGTAATGCTAGAGAACAAGGATTACAACAAGGCATGAGTCAAGCTTCAGCGTGGATGTATGGTGTTCTATCTGGTGCTTCTGAAGCTTTACTTGAGAAGTTCCTCGGAGGTATTCCTGGTCTTTCAGATATGTCAAATGTTGTTGGAGTTCATGGACTTGCAAGAATATTTAAGGCTGGATGTAGTGAAGCTAGAGAAGAAATGTTACAAGAATTCTTGGATCCAATATTTAAATTTGTATCAACAGGTGGAGAAATAAGAGAAAATATAAGTGTAGAAAATATTTTAAAAGCTGGAATTTATGCTTTTATAACTGCAGGAATTTTAAATGGTGGAAATGTAGCATTTGAAGGAGTTTCATATAGATTAACAGGAGATTATTTAGCTCTTGGTACTTTAGCATCTTTAAATACAAATAGTGATTTATCTATAAAAGAAAATATTAAAAATTTCTTAAGAGATTTAAATGAATTCCAAAATAGGGATATTAAGTCTCTTGAAGAAAGCTTAATGGAAAATGAAGAAGTAAAAGCTGCTTATGAAGCTGCTAAGGCTGGTAAAGGTGATCTTGCATTTAATGATTTTGTATCTAGAATTGTAGTTGAACAAGTTGTTAGTGAAAATAATGCATTATCACAAGAGTTATCTGAAGAAATTAAACAAAAAACAAAAGATTTACAAGATTTAAGAAATAAAAATATTGATGGTAGATATAATGAAGATATAAGTAAATTAGAAAGTGAAATAAATGATTTAACAGAGCAAAGAAAATCTATTTATGATAATGATATGACAATTCAAGATTCAATAGAAAGAGCAAAAGAAAAAGCTGTTCAAAATATCGATGACTTAATAAGAAGAAATAACAAGCATTTAGCAAAAGATTTATCAGAAGTATCAGCTGAAAATCTAATAGAATATTTAAATAATACAGAAATAACAGCAGAAAAAATAAAAGTGTTATTTGATAATATTAGTGAAGAAAAAATAAATAAGATATTAGAAGAAAAACCAGAATTAAAAGCATTATTAGAAGAAAATAGTACTGAAAGTACTGATGCAAGTGTAATAAATCATGAGTTGATAGATAAATTTAAAGCAACTAAAAATTATGCAGAAAAAATAGAATTAATAGAACAAATGAGTTCAGAAGAAATAGTACAATTATTAAAAGAAGACTCACAAGCAAAATTAGTACTAGGAAAAATAAAAGATAATGCGAAATTAGCAGATGTAATAAACAAATCAAATTCAGAAGTACTAAATTCAATTTTTGGTCCACCATTAAATGAATATTCTGATACAACAACACAATTAAAGGAAACATTAAAAGCAAAATTAAAAGGCCAAGCATTATTTGAAGGAACTATAAATAAATTAAGAGAATTAGGAATAGAAATAGAAGAAAGTGAAGAACAAATAGAAACTTCAGATGATACAACGGCTGAACCAACTTCTGAAATAGTAGATCATCATGATGCAACAACTGAAGAAAGTGAGTCAAAAACTCTACCAAAAAGTGATAATAGTACTGAAAGTACTGATGCAAGCGTAATAAGTCATGAATTGATAGATAAATTTAAAGCAACTAAAAATTATGCAGAAAAAATAGAATTAATAGAACAAATGAGTTCAGAAGAAATAGTACAATTATTAAAAGAAGACTCACAAGCAAAATTAGTACTAGGAAAAATAAAAGATAATGCGAAATTAGCAGATGTAATAAACAAATCAAATTCAGAAGTACTAAATTCAATTTTTGGTACACAATTAAATGAATATTCTGATACAACAACACAATTAAAGGAAACATTAAAAGAAAAATTAAAAGGTCAAACATTATTTGAAGGAACTATAAATAAATTAAGAGAATTAGGAATAGAGATTGAAGAAAGTGAAAAAACAAGTCATGAATTGATAGATAAATTTAAAGCAACTAAAAATTATGCAGAAAAAATAGAATTAATAGAACAAATGAGTTCAGAAGAAATAGTACAATTATTAAAAGAAGACTCACAAGCAAAATTAGTACTAGGAAAAATAAAAGATAATGCAAAATTAGCAGATGTAATAAACAAATCAAATTCAGAAGTATTAAATTCAATTTTTGCTACACAATTAAATGAACATTCTGATGCAACAACACAATTAAAGGAAACATTAAAAGCAAAATTAAAAGGTCAAACATTATTTGAAGGAACTATAAATAAATTAAGAGAATTAGGAATAGAAATAGAAGAAAGTGAAAAACAAGTAGAAATTGCACATGATATAACAACAGAACAAACATCTGAAATAGTAGATCATCAAGATACAACAACTGATAAAGCAGCAGAAGAAACAGATCATCAAGATACAACAACTGATAAAGCAGCAGAAGAAACAGATCATCAAGATGCAACAATTAAACCAACACCAGAAGAAACAGATCATCAAGATGCAACAATTGAACCAACACCAGATGAAGCAGGTCAACAAGATGCAACAATTGAACCAACACCAGATGAAGCAGAACAACATGATACAATAATTGAACCAACAATAGAAGATGCAGGTCAACATGATGCATTAACAGATGCAACAGCAAAAGTAGATGAGGCACATGATGTAGTAACAGATGCAGCAGAACAAGTAAAAGAAGCAGAGAATTTAGTGGATTCTTCATCTGAAAATAATCAAGCATCTGTTCCACCAGTTCCACCAATAGTAGATATTGACTCAAATGCAAATCAATCACCTATAAAGATGGAAATATCTGAATTTTTAGCAAAATATAAAGGCTTTAAAAATATATATGAATTTAAACAAAAATTTTCATCATTGTTAAGTCAATGGGAAAGTTCTTTAACGGCTAGAGAAATAAGTTTAATTGAGAATTATACAGGTAATAATGAAATGGAATTTGGAAATTATGCAACTGTAAATAGCATATTGAGAGGAATCTTTTTCAATTCACAAGATGGTAAAATTCACATTAAAAGAATTGGTGGAGATGAAGATTCATATACTTTTTCAGAATTTGCTTATATGGTAAGGAGTAAATACTCTTCTGCAGCAAATCTTAGTGATGCAGATGCAATAAAGTTTTTTGTGAGAGGCCAAATACAAGCTATAAATGATTTATCTAATGCAATAAGTAAATTTGAACTTCCAGAAGATATATTATTGGAAAGACGCATTGGTGGTAGTTCATTAGTTAAACTCTTTAATATTGATATAAATAATGATTCTGTTGAGGATGTTGTAAGAAAAATAAATGATGGTGGTTATTTTAGAGATAATGGTTTTATGAGTACTTCAGCCGGTAAATCTCCAGGATATGGAAATGTTGTACTAAAGCTTGGATGTAAAGCTGGTATGTCTGCAGTTGATATCACAGGAAATAGTAAATATTCAGTTGGAGAAAATGAAGTCCTTGTAAACATTGGTACAACATTTAGAGCGGTAAATGCAGAAAGAGTAAATGGAAGATTAGTTATTTATTTAGAAAGTATTCCAGCTAATAATATTCAAGTTGATAGTATGGATAGCTTAAAAACATTTATTTCTGATAATATAAATGCTTCACCAAATTCAATAGCTAAAACAATTAATAATTATTTTGAACAACAAATGAAAAATAATGCATCTAATTCATACTTAAAACAAAGCCTTTATTATGATTTATTAGAAATATCTGGTATGCCTGGAATTGATCAAACAACTATGTCAGAAATATTATCTTCAGTAATTTCAAATAATAAAGAAATGAGATCAATAATATATGAAATGGCACAAGAAGAAATAAAGCAAAGTTTTAAAGATACATTAGATATACAAAATGATGCTGATATAAAAACATTAACAGATTTTATATTAGGAGAATCTTTTGTAGAAAATGGTGTTGGTAATCAAAATTGGGATGGATTTTTTAACTTTATATATGATAAAGTTAAAGAATCAGTTGCTAAATCTGCAAAAAATAAAGAAGCAATATTATGGAGTAAGCTTCCAACAATAGCATTAAATCAAATGTATTCTACAATTGAAAATACTACACTTGGAGATACTATGTACTTTTTAGATTTAGTTTATTCAAATTGGAATAGTCAATTTAGCACTTTACCACCATTAGAAGAATTCTGGGGTAAAATGTCTAAATTATATGCAGAAGCATGTTCTAATTTAAAAGATGAAAATGGAAATCCAATAACAAAATTAAAATATATTTATCCAGGTCAAGATGCTATAGGTGAGTTATTTAAAAAAGAAGAATTACCTACATTGTTAGAAAAAGGAGTAATAAAAACATTGGAAGTTGTTAAAGCTAATGTAGATGAAACAAATCCAGATTTACCTAAACTAACAAATGAAAAAACAATAGAAATAGATTTAACAGAATTAAGCAATTTCTATAGAAAGAATCTTAATAAAGGTGTTTCAAAAGATATTTTAATTGAAAAAGTTTATTCAAAATTCATTGAATTATTACATAAGGGAGGTTTATAATATGAATGCATTAACACAAATTAACACAGATTTATATGATAAGAGATTAGATATAAAATTCAATCCAGATTTATTAAATGAACTTGATTATGATAGTAGGCATAAAGTGGAAAAAACTTTATTATCTTATTGTAAGCAAGGAATTGAAACATCATTTAAATATCTACAATATTTTAATACAATTAGTGAAGAAGATATGATAACAGAAGAAGATATTTCAAAACTTTCATTACCATATCAGGTGGAAATTTATAGATTCTTATTTTTAAAAAGTAAAAATTTGGATATATTAAATAAATTAATTAATTTATCTATGAATTCTTATAACGCTTTTTACCAGTTGTTAATGATATATAATTCTGATATAATAACTGATGAAGAAAAGGAAAAAATAAAATTAGCAATAGATAAGTCATTTGAAAATAATAAAACAGATATAAATTATAAATTTTTGATTGATAATTATATAGATGGTTATGATAATGATGATATAAAATTGTTATAATATTAGGAGGATTTTAAATATGGAAAATAAGTATAGTAAATTTAAAAGTGATGAAGAAAATGAATTTACTACTGGTAATAAACGTGGTAGTTTAACACAAGAACAAATAAGAGAAGAATTGGAACAAAAATTACAGTCACAATTAAAAATGATTGATGACTGGGTTGCATCATCTTCAAGTCAAGAAGCAGATGAAGAACAAGAGCAAGAAAGAGAAGAAGGACTGCATAGATAATATGAATAATATTATAAAAAATGGTTTATATGGTTTTGCTATTGGTGATGCAATGGGTGTACCAATTGAATTCACACCTAGAGTTAGCGATGAATCAAAAAAATTAAAAGAAATGGTAGGATATGGATCACATCATGTTCCAGAGGGAACTTGGTCAGATGATACTTCAATGACAATTGCTACTATGGATTCTATACAAGAATGTAAAGGAATTGATTATTATGATATAATGGATAAATTTACAAATTGGTATAATAATGCATTGTATACTGCAACTGATAGAGTCTTTGATATTGGAAATACTACACGTTTGGCAATAGATAAATATAGTAGATTATCAATGAATCCACTTCAATGTGGTGGAAAAAATGAAAGAGACAATGGTAATGGTTCACTAATGAGAATGCTTCCTATTGCAATATATTTATTTTATAATAATTTAAGTGAACAAGAAGAAATGGAAATAGTAAAAAACATTTCTTCTCTAACTCATGCCCATGATATTAGTATATTAGGATGTAAAATATATGTAGATTTTATTAAAGAAATTCTTTCTGGAAAATCAAAAGAAGATGCATATAATAGTTTATCCAAAAATAATTATAATGTTTATTTTGATAATAATACAATTGAAAAATATGATTCTATATTAAATGGTAATTTGAAAAATAAATCAATAGATGAAATAAGATCATCTGGTTATGTAGTTAATACACTAGAAGCATGTTTGTGGTGTACGTTAAATACAAAAAATTATGAAGAGAGTATAATAGAAGCAATTAATTTAGGAAAAGATACTGATACAGTAGGTGCAATTACAGGATCTTTAACTGGATTAATATATGGATATGATAATATACCACAAAGATGGCTATCAAAATTAAGAAAAAAAGAATATTTAGATGAACTAATTGATAAGTTTAATAATTATTTAAATAATGAAAATGTTAAAGTTAGAGGATAATTATGATAAATATTGTTTTATATGAACCAGAAATACCAGCTAATACTGGAAATATTATGAGAACTTGTGTTGCGACTAATTCAAGACTACATTTAATTAAACCACTAGGTTTTAGTTTAGAAGATAAATATATTAAAAGATGTGGTGTTAATTATATTGATAAATGTGTTTATACTGTTTATGAAAATATAGATGAATTCTTTGAAAAGAATAAAGGTGAATACTATTTTTTAACAAGGTATGGACATAAACCACATACTAGTTTTGATTATAGTGATAAAGATAAAAATTATTATTTCTTTTTTGGAAAAGAAAGTACAGGTATTCCACCTAAAATATTAAAACCATATATAGATAGATGTATGAGAATGCCTATGACTGATAATGTAAGAGCACTTAATGTTTCAAATACTGTTGCTATTATGGTATATGAAGCATTAAGGCAACAAGATTATCCTGGTTTATTATTTGATGAACCACATAAAAGTAAAAATTTTATAGAAGAGAGTTAAATACTAGTATATGACTAGTATTTTTTTTAATTTTGTGTTAAAATGTTTAATAGCATTTGAACTTTTTATTTTGAAGGAGATGAATATTATGAGCAAAATTAATATAATGAGTTTAGGTGGATTAAATGAAAATGGTAAAAATTTATATACAGTTAGTATAGATGGTAAAATACTAATATTTGATTGTGGAATGAAATATGCTCCAGATAAAATGTATGGAGTTGATTATGTTATTCCTAATATTTCATATTTAATTGAACATCAAAAAGATATAGTAGGTTTATTTGTGACACATCCACATCATGAAAATATGGGAGCTATTACAGATATTTTAACATCACTTCCAAATTTACATGTATATGCATCAAACTATACAAGTAAAATAATTGAATATAAGTGTGAAGAAGATAATGTTAAAATTAAAAATTTACATGTTATAAATGCACATAAAAAACTTGATTTTAAAACATTTAGTGTGTTTCCATTTAGTGTAACTCATAGTAGTCCTGAAACATTAGGATACTCTATAAATACTGATGATGGAGCTATTATATACATGGCTGATTTTGTAATTGATCCAACTATGAATGGTTTTTATGATATGGATTTAGGAAAACTTGCATATATTGGTAAACAAGGTGTTTTATGTTTAATGGCAGAAAGTGTATTTGCAGAAAAGAAAGGACATACAAGTCCTAATCATAAATTAGAAAGTTTCTTTAAAAAAGTAGTAGAAAGAAATAAAAATAGAATTATGTTTACAGTTCTTCCATTACATATTTATACTATTCAAGAAATATTTAATTCTCTAAAGGGTAAAAATAGAAAAGTAGTAATTATGGGAAAAGAACTTCATACAATAGTATCTTTATGTATTAAAAACGGATACTTAAATGTAGATGAAGATATGCTTGGTAATTTAACTGATTTAAAAATAGAAAATACAGTTATATTAATTAGTAATGATAGAGAAGCACCATATTCAAATATTAATAGAATATTAAGTGGACATGATAAATTTATTACTCTTCAAAAAGGAGATACTATATGTTTTGCAGAACCTAGTTATGATGCTTATGAGAAAGTACTTGTAAAGCTTATGAATGAGTTATCTATAAAAGGAGTTAATATAGAATCAATTCCAAAAGAAAATAGTGTTAGACATCATGCATCTAGTGAAGACTTAATGTTATTAATTAAACTTTTTAATCCAAAATACTATATGCCTATTAAAGGAGAATATAGATATCAAGTAGAAAATGGAAATCTTGCATATAAAGTAGGAGTACCAAAAGAAAATATTATATTAAAAGAAAATGGTGATATTGTTACATTTGAAAATGGTAAATTAATAGAAAATTATGATAGAGTGTTTGTAGATGATATATTAATTGATGGTAAGAGTAGTGAAGATGTAGGAGATGTAGTACTTAAAGATAGAGAACTTTTAAGTAGTAATGGTCTTGTATTAATATCAGCTACATTATCTAAAAAAGAAAAAAAATTACTTGTAGGACCAGAAATAGTTACAAGAGGATTTATATATGCTAAAGACAATATGGATATAATTGCTGAAATAAGAAATATAAGTAATGAAGTAATAAAAGAAAATACTCATAATAAATATGCAGATTATGTAAAAATAAGAAATGATATTCGTGAAAAAGTAGGAACATATTTATATAAAGCTACTGAATGTAAACCAGTAATACTTACAGTTATTCAAGAAATAGAGGTGTAAAAATGATATATTTAGATTATAGTGCAACAACTCCAGTTGATGAAAGAGTACTTGATTCTTATTGCAAAACTACAAGAGAGTTTATAGGAAATGCAAATTCAATACATACTCTTGGTAGTAAGTCAAAAGAATTATTAATGCAAGCAACTAATCAAATAGCAAGTATATTAAATTGTCATCCAAAAGAATTAATATTTACAAGTGGAGCTAGTGAAAGCAATACTACTGCTATTAAAGGGGTAGCATTTAAATATTCAAAATTTGGAAAACATATAATCACTTCTAAATTAGAACATAAAAGTGTACTTGAAGTTATGGGATACTTAAGTAATATTGGATTTGAAGTTGATTTTGTAAATATTCTTCCAAATGGACAAATAGATTTAAAAAATTTAGAAGAATTAATTAGAAAAGATACAATACTTATAAGTATATGTGCTGTTAATAGTGAAACAGGATATAAACAACCACTTAAAACTATTAGACAAGTTATTAACAAGAAAAATCCAAATGTAATATTTCATAGTGATTTAACACAAGCACTTGGTAAAACTAGATTTTATTTAAATGATTTAGATTTAGCATCATTCTCAGCTCATAAAATATATGCACCAAAAGGTATTGGAATTTTATATAAGAAAAGAGATTTACAAATTGATACATTAATATATGGAACAACAGAAAATTGTCCATTTAGAGGTGGAACACCACCACTTCCACTAGTAGTAGCATTTGCAAAAGCAATGAGACTTATTAGTGATAAATTAGAAACTAATATTAAAAAATGTGAAAAATTAAAAGCTGAATTATTAAAAGGACTTTCAAAATATCCTATACAAATTAATTCAAATGAATTATGTGTTCCACAAATTGTTAACTTTAGTTTACTTAAAATTAAATCAGAAACATTTGTACATGCTCTTGAAAAATATGAAGTTTACGTATCAACTACAACAGCATGTTCTAGTTTAGAAGAAAGTACAGTATTAAAAGCAATATCAAATGGTAATAAAGATGTATCTACAACATCTATTAGAGTTAGTTTATCTCACTTAACTACTATGAGTGAAATACAAGACTTTTTAGAAATATTTGATAAAGTATGGAATGAGTTATTATTAAAATGAAACAAGTTATATTAATAAAATATGGTGAGTTAACAACTAAAAAAGATAATAGAAATTTCTTTATTAGAACACTTAAGAAAAATATTTTAAATAAACTTTCTAATTTTAAATTTGATATAGTAGACGATTATTATAGAATGTTTATAATACCTAGTAATGATGATATTGATTTAATTGTAGATAATCTTAAAAATATATTTGGTATTCATGCAATTGTAATTGCTTTAATGAGTGAAGATAAAAGTGAAAATAATATTAAAGAAATCTCACTTAATATGATGAGAGAGTTAAACTATAATACTTTTAAAGTTGAAACTAAAAGAAGTGATAAATCATATCCTATAAAATCTATGGATATGAATAATATAGTAGGTTCACATATTCTTAAAAATACAAATTATAAAGTAGATGTACATAACCCCGAAGTTTTATTAAATGTAGAAATAAGAAGAGAAGCAGTATACATTTATAATAGTAGTATTCCAGGTCTTGGTGGTTATCCTGTTGGTACACTTGGAAGGGCTTTATTAATGTTAAGTGGTGGGATTGATTCACCAGTTGCTGGATACTTAACTATTAAAAGAGGAGTAGAACTTTATTATTTATATTTTGAAAGTAGACCACATACTAGTATTGAAGCAAGAAATAAAGTAATAAGTCTTGCAAGAAAACTAGAAAAATATAATTCAAATGGTAAATTATTAGTAGTTAATTTTACTAAAATACAAGAAGCAATATATAAGAATTTAGATCCTTCATATTTAATAACAATAATGAGAAGAAAAATGTATACAATAGCTGAAAAATTAGCTAAAAGATATAATTGTCTTGCTATTGTTAATGGAGAAAGTATAGGACAAGTTGCAAGTCAAACATTAAGTAGTATTTTATCAGTAAATGATGTTACTAATTATCCAATATTAAGACCACTTTGTTCTTTTGATAAATTAGATATAATAGAAATATCTAAAAAAATAGATACATATGAAATATCAATACTTCCATATGAAGATTGCTGTACTGTATTTGTACCAAAACATCCAGTTATTAATCCAGAATTAAAGCATATTTATGAAGAAGAGAGTAAATTTGATTTTGAACCATTAATAGAAGAAGCAGTAAAAAATGTAGAAATAGTTGATTTAAAAGAAAAAATAAGTGATTTATTATAAAAATTGTGATATTCTTTTTATATAAGACATAGTAAAAGAGGAATGTGTATGAGTAATGATTTAAATAAAACAGCAGATGATATAATGAAAGGATTTAAAGCACTTGGTGGTGGAGTACATGAAGCAGGTAAAAGAAGAGTAGATGAATTAGTAGCTAAACAAGGATATGTTGGATATAGAAATGAAAAAGCTGCTGAGTTATTCAAAAAAGAACATGAAAATTGGAGTACTGAATATATTGATGGTGAATATAGATTTTATCCACCTAAACAAGAATTAAATAATGAAAATATTGATTATTTAAATGATTATAAAAATAATAAAAGTAATCCTATGAATTCAACTTCTATAAATATAGAATTTTTAAATAATCAAGAATGTAAATATAGTTTAATTGTAATAGATAGAAGTACTGGTGAAAGAAAAGTATTAGATGAAAAAACAGTACGACTTGATAATAAATTTTTATATGAAACACTACCTAGTTTATATAACCAATTATGTTCAGGATTACCAGTAATAGATTATGAAAAAGATACTATAATTAATTTTACTAGTGTTGATGGTAATCATAGTATGATGTTTGGTAATCTAAATGAAGAAAATAAAGAATTTATTAAAAATATGAAATCATTTGTAGATGAGAAAATGGGATATAATATTTATAGTGATGGTAAGGGTAGATAAATAATAAAAAATAGTTGAATTTACTAAATAAATATTGTATAATTTAGACATATTTCATTGACAAAGAGAGTAGTAAATTAAATTTTTAATTCAAGAGAGTTAGTGGTAGGTGTAAACTAATATTAAAATTGATTGAACTTGCTTTTTTAGAAATAACGTTTTCCGCGATAAGGAATTAAAGATGCATAAAACTTTATGAAATAAGGTGGTACCGTGGGCTTGCTCATCCTTAATTATAAAGTTTTTATTTTGGAGGAAGCAGATGAATAAATTATTTTCATTCTTATATGATTTTGTCCTGTTATTCTTATTATTTTATATTGTATATCGTGTATTTATTAATAAGAAAAAGAAAAGTTATAGTAAACTTAAAAAGAATGATGAAGTTAAAATATTTATAGCTAGATATAATTTAGATGTAAGAAAATTAGATTATAAAAAAATACTAAATACAATAGCTTTAATTAATTCATTTATTATTTCATTTACTAGTACACTTATATTAAATATAGATAATTTTATAATATCAATAATGGTATGTTTTGTAGTTTTAATGATATTAATTTATTCACTTTATGAAATAGCTGGAAGATATTTTAAGAAAATGGAGGAAAAAGAAAATGTATGATTTTAAAGAAATAGAAGAAAAATGGCAAAAAAGATGGGAAGATGCAAAATGTTTTGAAGCCAAAAATGCTAGTGATAAAGAAAAATATTATTTACTTGTAGAATTTCCTTATCCAAGTGGAAGTGGTCTTCATGTAGGACATGTTAGAAGTTATACAGCACTTGATGCTATGGCTAGAATTAAAAGAATGAGAGGATATAATGTATTATTTCCAATGGGATTTGATGCATTTGGTGCTCCAGCTGAACAATATGCTATTAAAAATCATGTATATCCTGCAAATATGGTAAAAGATTGTATTAAAACATTTAGAAGTCAAATGAAAAAATTAGGTTTTTCTTTTGATTGGTCTCGTGAATTTGCTACAACTGATCCAGAATATTATAAATGGACACAATGGCAATTCTTACAATTCTATAAAGCAGGACTTGCTTATAAAGCAGAAAAAGAAATAAATTGGTGTCCTAATTGTTTAACTGGTCTTTCAAATGAAGATGCTGAAGGTGGAATTTGTGAAAGATGTGGAAGTAAAACAGAAAAGAAATTAAAGAGTCAATGGATGCTTAAAATGAGTTCTTATGCTGATAAATTATTAGCTGGTCTTGATAAGACAGACTTTATGGATAAAATAAAAATAGCTCAAATTAATTGGATAGGTAGAAGTGAAGGAGCAGAAGTTGATTTTAAAATTGATGGTGAAGAAGATACATTAAAAGTTTTTACAACTAGACCTGATACACTTTATGGTGTAACATTTATGGTTATGTCACCAGAACATAAATATTTAGAAAAATATGAAAGTAAAATTAAAAATTTAGATGAAGTAAAAAAATATCAAGAATATGCTAAATCTAAAACTGAAATTGAAAGAACAGATTTAACTCGTGAAAAAACTGGTGTTAAATTAGAAGGATTTGAAGTAATTAATCCAGTAAATGATGAAAAAATAGAAGTTTGGATTAGTGATTATGTACTTGCTAATTATGGAACAGGTGCTATTATGGCAGTTCCAGCTCATGATGAAAGAGACTTTGAATTTGCAACTAAATTTAATATTCCAATTATTCCTGTAATTGAAGGAGGAGATACAACTAAAGAAGCTTATACTGGAGATGGTAAAATGATTAATTCAGGTAAGTTTAATGGAATTACAAATAAAAAAGAAGCAATTTCTAAAATGATTGAATACCTAGAAGAAAAAGGCGTAGGAGAAAAGAAAATAAATTATAGATTACAAGATTGGATATTTAGTAGACAAAGATTCTGGGGTGAACCAATTCCAATGATTTATTGTGAAAAATGTGGTTGGGTTCCAGTTCCAGAAGAAGAATTACCTTTAATTCTTCCAGATGTTCCATCATATGAACCAACTGAAACAGGTGAAAGTCCACTTGCAAATGTTACTGATTGGGTAAATTGTAAATGTCCAAAATGTGGATCTGATGCTAAAAGAGAAACTGATACAATGCCAAACTGGGCTGGATCTAGCTGGTATTGGTTAAGATTTATGGATCCACATAATGATAAATGTTTTGCAAGTATGGATGCTCTAAAATATTGGGGAATGGTAGACTACTATAATGGTGGTATGGAACATGCTACTAGACACTTACTATATGCAAGATTCTGGCATGAATTCTTATATGATCAAGGATTAGTACCAACAGAAGAACCATTTAAAAAACGTGTATCACATGGTATGATACTTGGTGAAAATGGAGAAAAAATGAGTAAATCTCGTGGAAATGTAGTAAATCCAGATGATATGATGAATGCTTATGGAGCAGATGCATTAAGAACATATGAAATGTTTATTGGAGATTATGCAAAAGATGCATCTTGGAGTGAAAATGGACTTAAAGGATGTAAGAGATTCTTAGATAAAATATATAGATTAAAAGATAAAGTAAATGATAAAGAAGAGTATACAAAAGATTTAGAAATTTTAATTAATAAAACAATTAAGAAAGTAGAAGAAGATATTAATACAATGAATTATAATACAGCAGTATCTGCTTTAATGATTTTATCTAATGAATATGATAAACTTGATAGTATTACAAGAAAAGATTATAGAACAATATTACATTTATTAAATCCAATTGCACCACATATTACAGAAGAATTAAATGAAATGTTAAATCTTGGTCCTGCATTTTATGAAAGTACTTTCCCAGAATATGATGAAAATAAAATTACATTTGATAAAGTAAATATTGCTTGTAGTGTAAATGGTAAATTAAGAGCAACTATTGAAGTTGATATGGATACTCCAAAAGAAGAATTATTAAGACTTGCAAAAGAACAAGAAAATGTAATTAAACATATTGAAGGAAAAGAAATAGTAAAAGAAATAGTAGTACCAAATAAAATAGTTAATATTGTTGTAAAATAAATTAATAAAACTTTATTCAAAAATATTGAATAGAGTTTTTTAATGAAGTTTGTTTGATTTTTATGTGATTAATTAGTATAATTAAATTGAGGTGTAAATATGATAGGATTTTATGATTATACTGTATTACTTACATACCTAGGATTCTCATCAGGAATACTTGGAATAATATTAGCAAATACTGGACACATTTTATTATCTATACTTTGTTTAATGTTTTCAGGATTATGTGATATGTTTGATGGAAGAGTAGCAAGAACTAAAAAGAAAAGAACTCAAGAAGAAAAACATTATGGTATACAACTTGATAGTTTATCTGATTTAGTTTGTTTTGGAGTTTTACCATCTGTAATTGGTTTTAATATTGGAATGACTTATCCTTTATGGTATTTAGTATTAATATTTTTTCCACTATCAGCACTTATTAGACTTGCATATTTTAATGTACTAGAAATTATGAGAAATAGTAGTACACCAGTAAAAGAATTTATTGGACTTCCAACTACATCATCAGCATTAGTATTTCCATTTATTTATATATTTAAGAAATTTTTAGGTAAATATTTTGTATTAGTTTATGGACTTGGTTTATTATTAGTTGGAATCTTAATGATAAGTAAAATAAAAATTAAAAAACCACAAAATAAAACAATGATATTATTAATTTTAATAGGAGTAATAGAGATAATATTAATTATCACTGTCAAAAAATTCTTATGAAATATATAGCAAGAGAAAGAAATAGTGAACAAAATATAATTACAGAGTCTTCAAAAACTCTTAATTTTTTATATAATACTTTAATTGGAAGAATAATTTTAAGAATATTAATAACTGCTCCTATATCAAATTTAGTAGCAATTTATATGAATAGTAGTTTATCTAAACATAGAATTAAAAAATTTGTTGATAAAAATGATATAAATACATTTGAATATGAAGATAAAAATTATAGTTCTTATAATGATTTTTTTACAAGAAAAGTCATTAGTGTAAAAAGACCAATTAATGCAAGAAGTGGAATACTTATATCTCCTTGTGATAGTAAATTATCAGCATATAAAATTAGTGAAGATTTAACTCTTAATATAAAAGATTCTTATTATAGTATAAATAGTTTAATAAATGATAATATAATAGATGAATATAAAGAAGGTTATGCTCTTGTATTTAGACTAACAACAGATAATTATCATAGATATTGTTATATTGATAGTGGTACTAAAGGAAAGAATTATAAAATAAAAGGAGTTTATCATACAGTTCAACCAATATCATTAAATCATTATAATTTTTTTAAAACTAATACTCGTGAATATACAATATTAAATACAAATAATTTTGGTAAAGTAATTGAAGTAGAAGTAGGAGCTTTATGTATTGGAAGAATTAAAAATAATCATGAAGAATATAAATTTAAAAAAGGTGAAGAAAAAGGTTATTTTGAATTTGGTGGATCTACAATAGTTTTATTATTTAAAAAAGGTGTATTAAATTTAGATGATGATATATTAAGAAATTCAAATGAAAATATTGAAACAATTGTTAAATATGGAGAAAGAATAGGTAAAGCTAAATTCTTTGCTAGAATAATTAATAAATTAAAATTCTAGTGTAAATTAATAAAAAATTAAATATGTTTACTTGATATATACTTAAAAATTAAATAAAATTATATTTAGTATAGAAAGGAGTAAATAATAATGAATAAAAAAATATTAGTTGTTGTATTATCAGTTTTTATGTTATTTAGTCTTACTGGATGCTTTATTAAAAAGACACCACTTACAACTGATGATTTTATAAAAAATGCAAATTCATATAATTTTACAACTAGTGATATAACTAATCAATTTACTGATGAAGAAAATGTTTCTAAAGTAACTATTGCTTTACATGATAAAGGATATAAAATTGAATTTTATGAATTATCTAATAAAGATATTGCTAAAAATATGTATAATACTGATAAATTAAGTTTTGATTCATTAAAAGAAGGTAAATATACTGAAACATCATTAAATATAGGTAATTATGATACTTATTCATTATCAACAGAAAGTGAATATATGTATATAAGTAGAGTAGATAAAACTTATTTATATTTAAGAGTAGATATTTCTCATAAAGATGAAGTAAAAGAATTCATTGACAAAATAGGTTATTAAAAAAGAATAATTAAATTTATTAAACTAATTATTCTTTTTTTGTATCAAAATTTTCTAAATATTTTTTATATGCTTTAATAGATAATTCATCTAAACTTTTATATTTTAATTTTTTATCTTTACAAAGTTTATCTAATAAATAATCTGTAAAATATGGATTTCTAATAAGTAGTGGACCAATTATATGAGTCGCAAATACATTTTTATATATAAATCCTTCATGAGTATTTGTAAGATCATTTGAATATTTTTCATTAACTTCAAATAGATAATCTTTAATATTAAAGTTTAAATCACATCTATTTTCAAAACCAATTATTTTATTTTTAATAATTTTAGATTTACCATTAACTTCACCAACAATTCTATCAGAAGATGCATTTTTAAATGTACTTTCATTTATTAGTTCTGTATAGTAATCAAATATATTTAAAGCATTTGTTTTTTTATTATTATATAAAATATATTCCCCAAATAAATCCATTGAATTACCTGTAAGTAATAAATATTTATCACTTTCAATATATTTTTTAATTTCATTTTTTCTTTTAAGTATATCATTTAGTGCTAAAAACAAATTATCTTCACTACCACTACCAATATAAATAATATCATATTTTTCAAAATCAATTTTATCATTTAAACTTTTTAAATCAACATTAACTTTTATTTTATTAAGTTCTAAATTATGTTTGATTGCTCTTGTATTAGCATTTTCTCCATAAAGGTTTAATAAGTCATAATATAAATGTAAAACATTAATCATTATTTTCCTCCTTTATAATTTTTTTAAGTTCAATTTCTTTATCAAAACATACCATAGAATATATTTTACCACTAGTTTTTTCTTTTAATATTTTTGATAAATTTGATAAATCTTCAACTAAAATTATTTTATTTTTATCAATAGATGCATATTCAAATCTAACTCTCATATCATAACAGAACTTTCCAATTAATATAATATTTTTTATAGATGAATCATTTAATTCTTCAAAATCAATATCCCAAATCCATGATATATCATTTTCTTTATATCTTCTAGATGAAGAATCAAAACCTAATATAACAGTTTTATCTCCACTTTGATGAAGTATATAGTCAAGTGATTGTTTATAACTTAAATTATTTTCATTTTTACTTACTAACATTTGCCATTTTCTATTATCGAAGTCATATATATTAAGTCTTTTAGTTTTAATTTCATCACTATTTAATACTGAAAGTATATTTTCATCACTAAGATTAAGTGTTTTACTAAGAGCATAACAACCTGTTACAAAATATGCTGTATATAAGAAATTAGATGGAAGATGTATTTTATTTTCATTAATTTCTATTGTTTGATTATCAATATCAATATTTTTAGCTTCATAGTCAGGATTTCCTCTATTAAAATGATATTTAGGACAATGATATGAACCAATATGCCCATAATGATAAAAATCATATTCTAATTTAGAATTACAAATAGGGCAGTATGCAGCATCTAAATTATTTAAATTATTTTTTCTAGAGTAATTATTTTCACTAAGTCCATAAGTAGTAACACCACCTTTATGATTAACTCTAAGTCTATTAACAAATGGATCATCTACATTTAGTATAAGATGAGTACCATTTGGAATAGCATTTTTAATAGCATTATATATTTTTTCTGGATGAGAATTTCTTGGAGGTTGATCTCTTGTAATATTAGTTATCATTAAATGAGTTGGTGTTATATATTTAAAAATATATTTCATGAATTGTTCATCTAATTCCATTAATAATACATCTTTTTTAATCTTACCAAATAAAGTAGAATTATTAAGTACTAATGAAGTTATAGCATTAATAGTATTACTTCCTTCTTTATTATATATAGTTGTGTAGTTATTTTTAGTTAATATATTATACATAAGTTCAGTAGAAGAACTTTTACCACTAGATCCAGTAATACCAATTACATATTTAGGAAGTTTAATTTTCTTTAAAATATTTTTATCAAGTTTTAGAGCATAATATCCACCAATAACACTTCCTTCATGTCCAATAAGTTTACTTATTTTATTTGCTGCTTTACAAGTAAGAATAACTATAAATTTCCACATATAATTCACCTAAATATATTATATAACATTTTTAGTATTTTATAAAGTTTAGTATTTCTGTAAAAAAGAAACTATATTAGCTATTGTAATAGTTTTATAAATTATTGCAATAGAAAATCACTTAACATAAAGTGATTTTCTACTTAATATTAATTATTTTAATAATTTTATAATTGTTTAAATTAAAAAGCACCTAACTCAACTTTTGAATTAGGTGTTACAAGAACTAGGTAACATCCAACGAAGAAATTGGTATGTTTCCTTTTTTTTATTTTATTCAAGTCATCCTTGACAAATATATAATATCATAAAAAATAATATTTTTCAAGCAAATGTATAGTAATACTTTATAATATACTTGTTGTTAATAAAATTACAAATATCCTTTTTTCATATTAAATCATTTGCTTTCAATTGTAAAATTATATTTTTTTGTGATAATATAAGTATGTATTAAAATACTTTTAAAGGGTGAATAGTATGATAGTTAGTAATTTAAAAGTTACAATTAATGGAAATAATATTCTAAATGATATAAATTTTTCTTTAAATAATAAAGATAAAGTAGGATTAGTTGGAGTAAATGGAAGCGGTAAATCCACTTTATTAAAAGCATTAAAAAATTTAATAGATAAAGAATCTGGAAGTATTAAAACAGATAATGAAAGTATAGGATACTTAGAACAAGAAATACCAAATTATTATAATGATTATACTATAATAGATTATATAAAGAAAAATATTGGAATTGATGTTTTGGAAGAAAAACTTTATAAATTAGAAAATAATTTAACAGAAGATGTAATGGAAGAATATAGTGATGTTTTAGATAAATATATAGCATTAGATGGTTATAATTTTGAAGATAATTTAAAAATTATATTATCAGGTTTAAAATTTAATGAAAATATTTATGATAAAATATCTATTCTTTCAGGTGGAGAAAAAATAAAAGTATTACTTTCTTCTTTATTACTTCAAAACACAGATATATTACTTTTAGATGAACCAACTAATAATTTAGATATAGAAGCAATAACTTGGTTAGAAAATTATTTAAAATCTTTAAATAAAAAAATGATAATAGTGTCTCATGATGAGTTCTTTTTAAATAATATAGTTTCTAAAATTTTTGAGTTATCTGATGGTAAAATATTAGAATATAATTTAAGCTATAATGATTATTTATTAAAAAAAGAAGAAGAATATAATCAGATGCTAAATTCATATAATTCTCTTAAAGATCAAAAAGAAAAATTAAAGAAAGAATTAATAAGAGCAAAGCAATGGGCAAATAAAGGAAATAAAAAAGCATTTAATGATAATGATAAACTTGCTAATAACTATGCAAAAGAAAAAACAAATAATAAAAATATTTCTAAAATAAGTAGTGCTCTTGAAAATTTAGAAATACCAGATTTTAAGGAAAAAGAAAAAATTAATATAAATTTAGATTTTGATAGTTCTAAAGGAAATAGAGATATAATATTAGAAAACTTAGTTTGTGGATATGATACATTTAAAACTCCAGTAATAAATTTAATTATTCCATTTGGTAATAAAGTAATGATTGAAGGTAAGAATGGAAGTGGAAAATCTACATTAGTAAAAACTATTTTATGTGAGATTGAACCTTTATCAGGTAAATTAATAATAGGTAATGATGTTAGAATAGGTTATATTTCTCAAGATACATTAAGTGAAAATACTAATTCTACAATCCTTGAATATTTAACAAAAGATAAAGAAGATATTAATTTGTCAAAAATATTTATTTTACTTGATAAATTTAATATAAGTTATGAAGATAAAGATAAATTATATAGGAGTCTATCACCTGGACAAAGAACTAGAGTAAATTTAGTAAAAATGGCTTTAGATAAAACCAATGTATTAGTATTAGATGAAGTAACTAATCGTTTAGATAAAGATGCTCTTGAATTAATTTATGAATTAGTACAAGAATATAAAGGTACTATTATTAGTATTTCTCATAATAGAAAATATAATGAAATATTTTCTCCTAATATTATATTAAATATTGAAACTGGTAAAGTGGAATATAAAAAATAATATAGACACCACCCCCTAGGGGTGGTATAATTTTATTGAGGTGTTAAGTTTTAAATGGAAGATTGTTGTAATTATAAATTAAAAAGTAGAAGTGAAGATGAGAAAAAATATTTTAAGACAAGACTTAAAACAATAGAGGGGCAAGTAAGAGGAATATCTAATATGATAGATGAAGATAGATATTGTAATGATATATTAATTCAATTACTTGCGATTAATAAATCTATAAAATGTATTAGCAATGATCTACTTAAGAGTCATATGAATAGTTGTGTTGTTGATAAAATTAAAAATAATGATTTATCCGTTATTGATGAAGTAATGGAATTGATTAAAAAATTAGATTAGGAGATGAAATTATGAAAAAAGTTATTTTAAAAGTAGAAGGAATGAAATGTGAAGGATGTAAAAATAGACTTCAAAATTATTTAAATAGTAAAGAAGGAGTAAATGCTCAAGTTGATTTAGAAAATAAAGAAGCAGTAATTGAATATGATGATAAATTAGAAATAAAAGATTTAGAAGATTATATTGATGATATGGGATTTAAAAGTTTAGGAAAGAAGTAATATGAAAAAAATAGTTCTTAAAATTGAAGGTATGAGTTGTAGTGCATGCTCAAATGGACTTGAAAAATATTTAAATAAACAAGATGGAATAATTAGTGCAAATGTTAATTTAGTATCAGCAAGTGCTTTAATTGAATATGATGATAAATTAAAACTAGAAGACTTAAATAGATTTGTAAGTGAAGCAGGTTTTACTAGTTTAGGTGAATATAAAGTAGAAAAAGAAGAAAAAAATAATAAAAATAAAATATTATTAATTGTATTTGCATTTTTAATAATATTACTTATGTATGTATCTATGTCACATATGATTGGTCTTGTAGAAATACCATTTTTAAGTATGCATAAACATCCTATGAATTATTCAATTTGTTTATTTATTTTAACAATACCATTTCTAATATATGGAATAGATATATTTAGAAGTGGATATAAAAATTTAATACATAAAACACCTAATATGGATACTTTAGTTACTCTTGGAGTTGCTTGTAGTTTTATATACAGTTTTTATAATTTAATAATGGTATTATTAGGTCATTTAGAAAACGTTGGAAACTTATATTTTGAAAGTTCTGCTACTATTATTTTCTTTATTAAACTTGGAAGATTCATAGATAAAAAATCTAAAGAGAAAACTAATAGTGCAGTAGAAGGTTTAGTTCAAATAACACCAGAAAGTGCCATTGTTAAAACAAAAGATGGTGAAAAAGAAGTAACAATAGATGAAGTTAAAAAAGGAGATATATTAATTTGTAAACCAGGTTCACGTTTTGCAGTAGATGGAACTATTACTAAAGGAGAAAGCCATATTGATGAATCATTTATAACTGGTGAATCTACTTTAAGTAAAAAGGGTATTAATGATAAAGTAATAGCTGGATCTATAAATATAGATGGATATGTTGAATATAAAGCAGAGAAAATAGGTAAAAATTCTACAGTAAGTGAAATGGTAAAATTAGTAGTAGAATCTCAAAATACTAAAGCTAAAATATCACTTTTAGCTGATAAAATATGTGGATATTTTGTTCCATCAATAATTTTAATTGCATTACTTACATTTTTTGGATATTTAGTTTTATCTTATCCATTTAATGAATCATTAACAAGATTTGTATCAGTTTTAGTAGTTGCATGTCCTTGTGCATTAGGTCTTGCAACACCACTTGCTTGTGTTGTAAGTACAGGTGTGTGTGCTAAAAAAGGAATACTTATTAAATCAAATGATGTACTTGAAAATGCTTGTAAAATAGATACAGTTGTATTTGATAAAACAGGAACATTAACTTATGGAAAACTTAGAATCTCAAAAATAAAAAATTATAGTAAATATAAAGACAAAGAAATAATACAAATAGTAAGTAGTATTGAAAGTAAATCATCTCATCCAATAGCTTTCACTTTTACAAGTTATGCTAAAGATAATAATATTGATTTACTTGAAGTTACTGACTTTAAAAATTTAAGTGGAATAGGAATTTATGCTAAAATAAAAAATAAAGAATATTATATTGGAAATAATAAATTATTTAAAAAATTTAATAGTGACAATAATTATTCACATGTAGAAGATGAACTTTCTAAAGATGAAAATAGTATAGTTTATGTAATTGAAAATAATAAAGTAATTGCAATAATTGGTGTAAAAGATGTAGTAAGAGATAACTCAAGAAAAGTAGTTTCAGAACTACAAAAGCTTAAAATTGATGTAATAATGCTTAGTGGTGATAATGAAAAAACTGCTAATATTATTGCTAAAAGTATTGGTATTAAAAATGTTATATCAAATGTTTTACCAAAAGAAAAAACTGATGTTATAAAAGACTTAATATCTAAAAATAAAAAAGTTATGATGGTAGGAGATGGAATTAATGATGCTCCTGCACTTGAAAGTGCTACTATTGGAGTTAGTATAAGTAGTGCTACTGATATAGCAGCTTCATCTTCTTCAGTAATTTTAATAAATGATAATTTAGAAAGAATTGTTGATTTAATAAACATTAGTAAAAAAACATTTAGAATAATTAAAGAAAATTTATTCTGGGCATTTATATATAATATTCTTATGATACCAATTGCTATTGGATTACTTAAACCATTTAATCTTACATTAAATCCAATGTTAGCATCTATCTCTATGACTATTAGTAGTCTTTGTGTAGTATTTAATTCTTTAAGAATAAGAAATATTAAATAAAGTATTGTATTAAATAAATTTTCGTAATAATATATTTATAGTAGGTGAAGTTAAATTGAGAAGAAGTAGTAAAAAACCAAAGGTAGGATTTTACAATATGTTTTGGTTATTCATATTTGGTAGTGTATTTGGATGGATTTATGAAGTATTATTTAGTTTACTTGTTCATGGTGTATTCATTAATCATTCAGCACTAGTAATCGGACCATTTAATGTTTGTTATGGAATTTGTGCTTGTGCATTAACATTCTTATTATATAAATATAAAGATAAAGGAAACATTGCATTATTTTTTATAAGTTTCTTTATAGGATCAGCTCTTGAATATATTATGAGTTGGGGAATGGAATTAGTACTTGGTTTTTCTGCATGGGATTATAGTGATATGTTTTTAAATTTAAATGGAAGAGTATGTTTAGTTATGTCTATATTATGGGGATTTTTAGGTATAGTTTGGATTAAATGTATATATCCATATATAGAAAAAATTATTAATAAAATGAATAAAGATTTAGGAAATAAATTAATGATTATTTTAATAGTATTCTTAATATTTGATTTAATATTAACAATAACTGCAGTACTTAGAGCTAAAGAATGTGAAAAAGGAATAGAACCAAGTAATTTTTATGAAGAATTTTTAGATAATACATTTGATAAAGATTATTTATATAATATGTTTAATAATAGTTGGAGTGAATAATGAAAGTATTAGTTTTATCTTGTAGTACAGGTGGTGGTCATAACTCCTGTGGTAAATATATTAAAGAAGAATTTGAATTAAATAATATTGAATGTGATTTTATAGATTATTTAAGTATTCTTGGAAATAAATTGTCTAAAAGAATAGAAAAATTATATTTAAAATCAACTAGTGGAAAAGGAAAAATATTTAAAAATGTTTATAAATTAGGAGAAGTATATAATAAAACTGGAATAACTAGTCCTGTATATGAATTAAATAAACTTGCTAAAAATAAAATGTTAGAATACATAACTGAAAATAAATATGATTTAGTTATTTGTTCACATTTATTTCCATCTATGGCAATTACAGCATTAAAAAAAGACGGAAGAGATATAAAACTTATAAATGTAGCAACTGATTATAGAGATATACCTTTTTGGAATGAAACAACTCCTGATTATTTTGTAATACCACATGAATCATTAAAAAATGAATTTATAGAAAAAGGTACTGATGAAAAAGTATTATTACCACTGGGTATTCCGGTATCAACAAAATTTCAACAAAAGAAAAGTAATTTATCACTTAAAAAAGATAAACCAAATATATTAGTGACATCAGGTAGTATGGGATTTGGTAATTTAAAAGAAATAATTAAAAGTCTTTTAGATAATATAGATGCTTATGTAATTGTAATTTGTGGTAGTAATAAAAAATTAGTAAAAGAATTATCAAATATAAAAAATTCAAAATTAACTGTTCTTGGATTTATTGATAATATGAGTGATTATATTAGAGCATGTGATGTTATATTATCAAAACCTGGTGGACTTACAAGTACAGAAGTAGCTGTTTTAAATAAACCACTTGTACATATGATGCCTATACCTGGAGTAGAAAATCATAATGCAAGTTTCTTTCTTGAAAATAATTTAAGTTTAGTATCAAATACAATAGATGAAGTAATTACAAATACTAAGAAATTATTAGAAGATGAATCTTTAAGAAATAAAATGATTAAAAGTCAGAAAAAAATAATTAATAATAATTCTGCTAGTGATTTAGTAAAATTTGTAAAAGAAAATATAAAATAATAGTTTCATAATAAGTGAAACTATTTTTAATTAAAATTTGTATTCTATGTAAAAATATGTTATAATATGCTCGTTTTTTAAAAAATATTTAAAAAAAAGAAGTGTTTTTTAATTTTATATCGTATATATCTATTAGGAGGGCAAAAAATGGCATTTGTTTCTAAAGAAATAATTGATGAAATTAAATCTCAGAATGATATTGTTGATGTTATTCGTAGTTATATTGATTTAGACGACAAATTAAAAGGTAAATGTCCTTTTCATCAAGATAATCATCCTTCATTTAGTGTACATAAAGAAAAACAAATTTATAAATGTTTCTCTTGTGGAGAAAGTGGTAATGTAATAACATTTGTTCAAAAGAAGAATGAAATATCATTTATGGAAGCTGTCAAATTACTTGCTGATAGAGTTGGAATTAAATTAGATATAAGCACTCCTAAAAAAGTAAATAGTCATTTAGAAAAATATTATGAAATAAATGATACAGTTAATAAATATTTTAAAAATAATTTACTTTCTTCAAAAGGAAAATTCGCGATTAAATATTTAAGTGATAGAAGTATTGATAAAGATATAATAAATGAATTTTCTATAGGTCTTGCTACTAATGATAATCTTACACAAATATTAGAAAAGAAATATAATGTAAAAGATTTATTAGATATAGATATATCAAGAGGAAGTGATGAAAAACAATTTGATACATTTCAAAATAGAATTATTTTTCCAATAATTGATGAAAATAATAATGTAGTAGCTTTTAGTGGAAGAAAATATTTAAGTGATGATTTGAAAGATAATACAATATCTAAATATACTAATTCTAAAGAAACAATTATATTTAAAAAAAGTAATATTTTATATAATTTAAATAATTCACTTTCAAATATTAAAAAGTCTAAAGAAATAATTATTACTGAAGGATTTATGGATACTATTAGAATGAGTACTATCGGATATAAAAATGTAGTAGCTTTAATGGGTACTGCATTTACTAAAGAACATTTAGATAAAATTCTTAAATTAAAATGTAGAGTAGTATTAAATTTAGATCAAGATAATCCAGGAAAAGAAGCAACAATAAATATAGGAAATGAACTTATAAAACATAATCTTGAAGTAGATGTAATAGTATTTGATGATTATAAAGATAGTGATGAATTTATTATTGCAAAAGGAAAAGATGCATTTGATATAGCATATAATAATAGAATATCATTTATAGATTTTAAACTTAATTATTTAAAATCTAATAAAAATATGAAAGATTCTAATGAAATAAGTAAATATATAAATGAAGCAATTGAATCTATAAATGAATTAGATGATGATATATTAAAAGAACTTAAAACTAAAGAGTTATCTTCTGAGTTTGGAATAGATGAATCAATTATTAAAAGTAAACTTAAAAGTAATAGTAATAGTAAAAATGAAGTAAAAGAAAATAAAGAAATAAAAAACAAAAGATATAATAAATATGATATTAGTGAAATTAGAATATTATATTTAATGTTAAATTATGATGATGTAATATTATATTTTGAAAATACTTTAGGTTATTTAATACATGATAATATGTCAAAACTAGCATATAAAATAATTGAATTTAGAAATGATTATGGATATTTTGATTATAGTGATTTTATTGATTATATAAGTGATAATAATTCATTAAATGAAACATTAAAAGAAATAATGAAATATCCAAATAATGAAAAATATAGTATGAATGAATTAGATGAATATATAAATACAATAAAAAAATATACAGTAGAGAAAAGAATAGAATCACTAAAAAAAGAAATGAAAGAAACATTAGATGTTAATAAACAAATAGAAATAGCAAAAAAGATTGAAGATATAAAGAAGGAAGTGTTAAAATGGTAAACAATATTAAAACATTTGAAGAAAGAGTAGATGAATTAGTTAAAGAAGGAAAAGAACAAGGGTTTTTAACTTATGAACAAATTGCTAAGAAAACAATAGATTTAGAACTTGATGCTAATTCACTTGATATGCTTTATAATACTTTAACTGAAAATAACATTGAAGTAAGAGCAGAAGATGAAGATGATGGTGGAAGTGAAATAGATTTAAAAAATGAAATTATTATTGATGATGTACCAGATGAAAGTAAAGATATGTCAGTTAATGATAATGTAAGAATGTATTTAAAAGAAATAGGTAAAATATCACTTCTTACTCTTGAAGAAGAACAAGAATTATCTAAAAGAGTAGCTGAAGGTGATGAACAAGCTAAAAATACATTAGCTGAATCTAACTTACGTTTAGTTGTTAGTATTGCTAAGAGATATGTAGGAAGAGGTCTATTATTTTTAGATTTAATACAAGAAGGAAATATTGGACTTATGAAAGCAGTTGAAAAGTTTGACTACGATAAAGGATATAAATTTTCAACATATGCAACTTGGTGGATAAGACAAGCAATTACTCGTGCTCTTGCAGATCAAGCAAGAACAATTAGAGTTCCTGTTCATATGGTAGAAACAATAAATAAAATGGCTAGAATTGAAAGACAAATGACACTTGAATTAAATAGAGAACCAACTGATCAAGAACTATCTAAAAAAATGAATTTGTCTGTTGATAAAATTGCAGAAATTAGAAAAATAAGTCAAGATCCTGTATCACTTGAAACACCAATAGGTGAAGAAGATGATTCACACCTAGGAGACTTCCTTGCAGATGAGCGAACTATGTCACCAGAAGAATTTGCAACTTATGAAATACTTAAAGATGAATTAAGAGAAGTATTAGATACATTAACTGTAAGAGAAAAAGAAGTATTAGAACTTAGATTTGGTTTATTTGATGGATCTAGTCATACATTAGAAGAAGTTGGTAAACAATTTAAAGTTACAAGAGAAAGAATTAGACAAATAGAAGCAAAAGCTCTTAGAAAATTAAGACACCCATCAAGAGCTAAAAAATTAAAAGATTTCTTAATTGAATAGAATAGAAGCAATTTATTCATTTATAGATTTAAATGATAAAGTTGTTGATGTAGGGTGTGATCAAGCTAAATTAAGTTTGATGTTATCAAAAAGAAATCAACATTCAATTGCCTGTGATATAAGTATAAATGTAATAAATAAAGCAAAAGAGAATATTAATTCTCCATTAATAGATTTAAGAGTTTCTAATGGACTTGAAAATATAAAATATAAAGAAGCAGATACACTCGTATTATCTGGTATGGGAACATATACAATAATAGATATACTAAAAAATACTAATCTAAGATTTAAAAAAATAATAACTATATCTAATAATTATCATGATACTTTAAGAGAAAAATTAAATGAATTAAATTATAAAGTAGAAGAAGAATTAATAATAAAAGAAAATAACAAATATTATAATTTAATATTGTTTACAGAAGGAAATAGAGAGTATAGTGAAGAAGAATTATTACTTGGTTTAAATCATAAAGATAAAAGTTTATATAATGAATACTTAAAATATTTATTAAAAAAATATAATGATATTAAAAAACTTTCTAAAAATAAAAATTCTAAAATAGATAAAATGATATATTTATTAAATTCTAAAATAGTTTCAAATTGAAACTGTTTTTTTGATATTTACTTTTTGTAATAAATTTAGTACAATTATAATGTTAGAATAATAAGGAGTTTTTTTATATGGGTACTATTCATATTATATTATTGGTTGTTTGTGTTATTATGTTACTTTTAGTATCAATATTTATAAAAAACAGATTAAATAAAATTGAAAATGTAGCATATATGTTTTTACTAGTGTTTGCAATTATAGGTTTTGTAATGCAAACTATTACATTTTTACTTATGATTGGAAATGTTGAAAATTATATTGAAACTTATAGTATTTTTTCAAAATTACTATATGGGTGTTATGGTGCCTGGATGTTTATGTTTACTATATATTATTTAATAGTATCAATTAAAGAAGAAAAAAGAGAAAAAATAGGTGCTTTAATACTTAAGTTTTCATCTATTCTATTATTTGCATTATTTTTAATTTATATAATACTACCTATGAATATATTATATAAAGATGGAATGTATATTCCAGTAGGATCACCTATTATATTTATATATATTTCAATAGCTGTTTTTACAATAATTAGTTTAGTTTTAATAGTTGTAAATAAAAGAAAATTCAAAGATAAAAAATATTGGCCACTTCTTTTTATAATAATGTTTTTTATAATAACTTTAATTGTAAATGATAATTATTTTGATTTAACAATTGTTAATCAAAGTGCTATTCTTCTTACATTTATTATGTTCTTTACAATAGAAAATCCAGATGTTAAATTAATAGAAAACTTAAATTCAGCTAAAATAGAAGCTGATAGAGCTAATAATGCTAAGAGTGATTTCTTATCAAATATGTCACATGAAATTAGAACACCATTAAATGCTATAGTAAGTTTTAGTAATGTTATGAAAGATATGGATAATATGCCTGAAGAAGCAAAAGAAGATTTAGAAAATGTCTTAATATCTAGTAATGCTTTATTAGAACTTGTAAATGGAATTTTAGATATTAGTAAAATAGAAGCAAATAAATTAGAAATTGTAGAAGGACCATATAAATTTATTGATTTATTTAATCAATTAGTTACTTTATCTAAAGCAAGATTAAATGGAAAAAATTTAGATTTTAATTATTCTTATGATGATAAAATACCAGAGTATTTATTTGGTGATATGATAAGAGTTAAACAAGTAATATTAAATTTACTTACAAATGCAATTAAATATACTCATAATGGATATATAGATTTTAAAATAGATTCATTCTTAAAAAAAGATACAATTAGATTAATAATTGTAGTAGAAGATTCTGGTATTGGTATTAAAGCAGAAAATTATAGTAAATTATTTACTAAATTTGAAAGAATTGAAGAAGATGGAAATACACAAATAGAAGGTACTGGATTAGGACTTGCAATAACAAAAAATTTAGTAGAATTAATGGGTGGTAAAATTGTTGTTAGAAGTACTTATGGAAAAGGAAGTACATTTATAATAGCATTAGAACAAAAATTTGTAGATCCAAAAACAATACAACAATTAGAATTAGAAAACAATTCTAAGATTGAAGTAAGTTTAGATACTATTAAGGGTAAGAGAGTATTAATAGTAGATGATAATAAAATGAATCTTAAAGTTGCTGAAAAACTATTAAAACCTTATGAATTAGCATTAACAATGATAACTTCTGGTAGTGAATGTATAGAAAAAATTAAAAATAAAGAAGTTTATGATTTAATATTAATGGATGATTTGATGCCTAATATGAGTGGTGGAGAAACATTAAGTAAATTAAGAGAAATATCTGGATTTAATATTCCAGTTGTAATGTTAACTGCTAATGTTATTGGTAGTAAAAAAGAGATATATTTGAGTCAAGGATTTAGTGATTATTTAAGCAAACCAATAGAAAGAAATGAATTAGATAGAGTTTTAAAAAAATTTTTAAATAAATAATTAAAAAATGTGATATAATGAAATTAAGGATAGGAGGACGTTTAATATGAAAGATGTTAATATTCTTACTAGTAATGGTGTTAACATAAAGGGAAGTTTGGAATTATTTGGGGATATGCAGATGTATGATGAGACACTAAATGATTTCTTAGAGATGGTAAATGAAAAATTATCTAATTTAGAAAGATTTAAAGCTGTAAATGATATGCAAAATTATGCTGTTGAAGTTCATGCTTTAAAAAGTGATGCTAGATATTTAGGATTTACTACTCTTGGAGATTTAGCTTATGATGGAGAACTTAAAAGTAAAGCAGGAGATATAAATGGAGTTGATGCAGTACATCCTAAAATATTAAATGAAGCAAATAAAATGATTAACATTGCTAAAGTATATTTAGGATTAATTCCACCATTAGATACAAATAATGTAGATCAAAGTAATCTACCCCCAGTAGAAAATAATGAACAAGTAACACCAACTGTTACTAGTAATGATAATGAATTAATGGCACAAGCTATTGTTCATCAAACTACTCAAAATTATAATGCTAATGCAGGTGTTCAAACTAATGTAAATAGTGATCCAATGCATACAATGCCAACTAATATGGAACCAAAAATGGGAACAATATTAGTTGTAGAAGACTCAAATATAGTAGCTAATTTTGTTAAAAAAATATTTGATGCAAAATATGATGTAGTCATTGCAGGTGATGGAGCTAAAGCTATAGAACTTGTAGATGAACCAAATTTCAGAAGCAGCATAAAAGCTTGTTTACTAGATTTAAATATGCCAAATGTAGATGGTTATGCAGTACTTGAACATTTTAAACAAAATAACTATTTTGTAAAATTACCTGTTGCTGTAGTAAGTGGAGTAGAAGATATGGGTTCATTAGATAAAGTAAGAGCTTATCCAATAGTTGATATCTTATCAAAGCCATTTAATGAACGTGATGTTCAAACTGTATTAGAAAAATGCTTAGCAACTTACTTTTAGGAGTAAAATAATTACTCCTTTTATTATGCATAAAAATTTAATTTCATAATAAAATATAGTGAGGTGAAATATGAATAGACAAAATCTTTGGTTTTTAACATTATTTTCTTTAATACTTATTTTAGGAGTATATTATATTACATTACCTAGTGATGTATTTAGTAAAAAAGGAGTAGAAAATGTAAGTAAAAATATTGATGTAGAAGTAAGTGAAAGTAATAAACTTGTATCCCTTAGAGTAGAAAGAGATGAAAAAATAAGTAGTGTTATGAATGAACTTCAAGATAAAATAATTTCATCTACTGATACAAAAGAGAAAAATAGTGCTTTTGAAGAGTTACAAGTATTAAATTTAGCAAAAGGAAAAGAAACATATTTAGAAGATAAAATACTTAATAATTTTAAAATAAATTCTTTTGTAGAAATAAATAATGATAATATTAATATAACAATTTCATCTAAAGAACATAATAGTACACTTGCTAATGATATAATGAGAAGTGTTCAAGAAGAATTTGAAGATAAAAAGAATATTACTATTAAATTTGAATCATAATTAGGCTTATTTAATCACTTAATTAATCTTTCTTTCATACATTACTTTAGGAAGAAAACATAATAATATGTTTGAAAGAAGGTGTATAGTGACAGGTAATATATTAACTAAAAGAGAAAAAGATGTATTTTTACTTCTTATAAAAAATAAAAGTACTAAAGAAATAGCAGAAGAGTTAGGTATTAGTGAAAAAACTGTTAGAAATCATGTATCTAATGCAATGCAGAAACTTGGATGTAAAGGTCGTGCAGGAGCAGTAATAGAACTTTTAAAATTAGGTGAAATTTCTTTGTAAAAATGACGAAATTGTCATTTTTATTTTTAATTCTTTTTAATTGATATTGACATATAATATAGAGTGAGTATAATTATGTTAGTGGCCTAACAATTAAAAGGAGTTTATATTATGAAAGATAAATTAATTGGATTAGAAATTAAAAAAATAGATAATTTAATATTTAGAAAATTAATTAATTATCAAAAAGATAAATTTGATGTATTATTATCTCCTTCACAAATTATGATTATTAAACATTTATATGAAAATGATAATGAAATAATTTGTCAAAAAGATTTAGAACATTTTAAATTAAGAAAATCTACTTTATCAGGTATATTAGATACTATGGAAAAAAATAATCTAATTAAAAGAATAGATAAAGATGGAAGAAGTAAAAAGATAGTACTAACTGATAGGTCAAAAGAATTATATTTAGAACTTCAAAATAGTGTTAATGATTTTGATAAATTATTAAAAAAAGATATTACAGATAATGAATTAAATGTATTTTATAAAGTATTAGATAAAATAAATAATAATTTGAAAGGAGAATATGATGATAAGATTAATTAAATATTTTAAACCAAAACAAATATTTTATATTTTTATAGCATTTTTATTAATTGCATCTCAAGTATATTTAGAACTTAAAATACCTGATTATATGAGTAAAATAACTACTTTAATACAAACAAGTAAGAGTATTCATGATATTTTAGTACAAGGTGCATATATGGTACTTTGTGCATTTGGTAGTTTAGTTACATCTGTTATTGTTGGATATATAATAGCTAGTAGTTGTTCTTCATTTTCTAAAACATTAAGAAGTAAATTATTTAATAAAGTAGATTCATTTAATATGGAAGAAATAAAGAAATTTAGTGTTAGTAGTTTAATTACTAGAACAACTAATGATATTACTAATGTTGAAATGATGCTTACTATGGGACTTTTAATGATGATAAAAGCACCACTTACTGCTGTATGGGCTTTAATGAAAATAGTAAATAAGAATTATGAATGGTCAGTAATTACAGGTAGTGCTGTTGTCATATTATTAATAACTGTAATTAGTGTAATGATAGTAGTATTACCTAGATTTAAAATAGTACAAAAATTAATTGATAATATAAATGAACTTACTCGTGAAAATTTAAAAGGACTTAGAGTAATTCGTGCTTTTAATGCAGAAAAATATCAAGAAAAGAAATTTGAACAAGGAAATGATAGACTTACATATACTCAAATATTTAATCAAAAAGTTATGGGTATAATGTCACCAATGATGTATTTAATAATGAATGGTGTAGCCCTTGCTATATACTTTGTAGGTGCTTCACTAATTAATAATTCATTGTTATCTTTAAGAATAGATTTATTTAGTAATATGGTTATATTTAGTTCATATGCAACACAAGTTATTATTTCATTCTTAATGCTTACTATGATATTTGTAATGTATCCAAGAGCATCAATATCAGCAAGCCGTATTAATGAAGTATTAAAAACAGAAAATAAAATTATTAATGGAGTAGTAAAAGATACAAAAGAAAAAGGAAGTATTGAATTTAAAAATGTATCATTTAAATATCCTGATGCTAAAGAAAATATATTGGAAAATATATCTTTTAAAGTAAATAAAGGAGAAACACTTGCTATTATTGGATCTACTGGTAGCGGTAAGAGTACACTTATAAATTTAATTACAAGATTTTATGATGTCACACAGGGTAGTGTATTGGTTGATAATGTTGATGTTAGAAATTATGATTTACCATATTTATATAATAAAATAGGTTATATTTCACAAAAAGCTATTATGTTTAGAGGTAGTGTTAAATATAATGTAGCTTATGGTGAAAAAGAAAATTATAAATTTACTGATAAAAAAATAAAAGAAGCAATTAAAGTAGCACAAGCTAAAGATTTTGTAGAAAAAATGGCTAATCAGTATGATAGTGATATAGCAGAAGGTGGAAGTAATATTTCAGGTGGACAAAAACAAAGATTATCAATCGCAAGAGCTATTGCAAGAGACCCAGAAATATATATCTTTGATGATTCGTTTAGTGCACTTGATTATAAAACAGATTATAAATTAAGAAAAGAATTAAAAAAATATACAAAAGATGCAACTAGTATAATTGTAGCTCAAAGAATTGGTACTATTAAAAATGCAGATAAAATATTAGTACTTGATAAAGGTAAATGTGTAGGATTTGGTACTCATAGTGAATTACTTAAAAAATGTAAAGTTTATAAAGAAATTGCTTATTCACAATTATCTATGGAGGAATTACAATGAAAGAAAGAAGAAGAGTTGGAAGAAGAAATAGAATTCCTGAAAAACCAAAGAATTTAAAATTATCATTAAAAAAATTAATGAAATATTTACGTCCTTATACATTATTTATAGTATTTGCATTAATCCTAGCATCTTGTAGTAGTATTTTATCAATAATAGGTCCTGATAAATTAAGTGATTTAACTGATGAAATATCTACTGGTTTAAGTATTAATAGAGATAATTTAAATATATTTATTGGTAGTATACAAAATGATATTCAAAATAATATAGTCTTAAGTGAAGAAAAGTTAAAAACATTAAGTGAAGATGAAAGAGTTGAATATCAAGAATTTATATCTAAAATAAAAGATTCTAATAAAGAAGAAATACTTAATTTAATAAGTTCACTTAGTGATAATACAAAAAAATTATTCTTTAATAATTCTATTATTGATAATATAGAGTTTAGTAGTGAAGATAAATTAGTATTATTAAATGCCTTATATAAATTAAATAATGGTGATGTAGAAAATGCTTATAAAGACTTTGAATTATTAAATGAAGATATTTATAATTTATTAAAACCTAGTATGAATATAGATAAAATTAAAAATATTGCTAAAATACTTGTTGTTATGTATTTATTAAGTGCATTATTTAATTACACACAAAATTATTTAATGGTTCTTACATCTAATAGATTTGCTAAATCATTAAGAACTAAAATTATTAATAAAATAAATAAACTTGCATTAAAATTCTTTGATGATCATAGTTTTGGTGATATTTTATCAAGAGTAACTAATGATGTTGATACTATTAACATGTCACTTCATAATAGTTTAGGAACACTTGTATCTAGTTTATCATTATTTATAGGTTCAATAATTATGATGTTTAAAACTAATTATATTATGGCTATTACTGGTATGTTATCATCATTAATTGGATTTATATTTATGAGTAAAATTATTAAAAGATCACAAAAATATTTTATTAAAAGACAAGTAGAACTTGGTAAATTAAATGGTCATATAGAAGAAATATATTCATCACATAATGTAGTTAAAGTTTATAATGGTAGTAGGGAAGCAAGAGAAAAGTTTGAAGAATATAATGATAGTGTTTATAAATGTAATAAAATGAGTCAATTTTTATCTGGTCTTATGCAACCTATGATGGGATTTATTGGTAATTTTGGATATGTATGTGTATGTATAGTTGGTGCAATACTTGTTATAAATAATAAAATATCATATGGTGTTATAGTTGCATTCATAATGTATGTAAGATTATTTACTGGACCTCTATCACAAATAGCACAAAGTCTTACTAATTTACAATCAGCTACAGCAGCTAGTGAAAGAGTATTTGAATTTATTGAATCCCCTGAAATGTCTAGTGAAGAAGAATTTACTAAAAAACTTGATAAAACTAAAGTTAAAGGAAGTATAGAATTTGAACATGTTAAATTTGGATATAATGAAGATAAAGTAATTATAAAAGACTTTAATTGTAAAGTAAAACCTGGACAAAAAATAGCAATAGTAGGTCCAACTGGAGCAGGAAAAACAACTATAGTAAACTTACTTATGAAATTCTATGAAATAAATAGTGGGGATATTAAAATTGATGGAGTATCTATAAATGAATTAACACGTGAAAATATACATGATTTATTTATAATGGTACTTCAAGATACATGGTTATTTAATGGAACTATTAGAGAAAATATCAAATTTAATAAAAATAGAGTTAAAGATTCTAAAGTATGGGAAGCTCTAAAAGTAGTTGGAATTGACCACTTTGTTAAAACACTTCCAAATGGTCTTGATTACAAAATTGAAGATAATGAATCAATCTCAGCAGGTCAAAAACAACTTTTGACTATTGCAAGAGGTATGATAGAAAACGCTCCATTCTTAATTTTAGATGAAGCAACATCATCAGTTGATACTAGAACTGAAGAATTAGTTCAAAAAGCTATGGATAAATTAACAGAAAAAAGAACATCATTCATTATTGCTCACAGATTATCAACAATTAAAAATGCTGATTTAATATTAGTAATGAAAGATGGAAATATAGTAGAACAAGGAAATCACGAAGAATTATTAAAACAAAATGGATTTTATGCAGAATTATATAATTCTCAATTTCAAAATTAGTGTCTTAAATGACACTTTTTTAATTGAAAAAAACTACTATTTATGATAAATTATTATTAGAGTAAAGAGGTGTAAAAATGCAAGAACAAGAAGAAATAGAAAAAGTCAATTATCATACAATTGAATTTTTAAATGTAAATGGAATAGATGCATCTTCTGGAATAGATATTATAGGAGATGAAAAAACTTATGATACTATGTTAAAAGATTTTTATTCTAATTTAAAACAAAGATTTAACAAAATAATAGAAGATAAAGCTTCAAATAATTTAGATGATTATTTAACAGAAACAAGTTCACTTAAAAAAGATAGTAATTATTATGGATTAAATAAATTATATGAACTTGCTAAAGATCAAGAAATTAATGCTAAGCTTTATAATTATAAATACTTAAATGAACATTTTAAAGAATATCAAGATGAAATAGTAAGAGTAATTGCTGTATTAGAAAGATATTTTGAATCATAATTGCATTTTAAAATTTTATTATATATAATAAAATTGTTGTGAAAAACATGTAAAAAATATATAAAATTTCACAATTAATATTCTTGTTGTTTTATTTATTTCATTATCCACGTGAAAAACATATACTGTTACGAGAAAGGATGTGAAGTAAATAAAATATAATTAAAAGAATAATAAAAAAATAAAAAGGAAAGAGAAGTAGGAAGTATGAAGTCTAAAAAAAATACTAAAGATGTAAAAAAAGGTAAAAAAGTAAAACACATTGTTTTAGTAGCTATAGTACTAGTAGCTATTATATTGATTGTAGTACCAATTATAATCAATAAAAAGAATAGTAAAGATTTAGAAGTTGTAGTTAAAAGTTCATTTGAGAAAATGCAAAATATTAATGAACTATCTAGTGTTGAATTAATCTATAAAGCAATAGCAAAGAAAAATAAAGATAATGATCCAAATGATCCAGAATATTATGTAAAATATGATGGTGTAGTAAAAGCAGGAATTGATTTTAATAAACTTGACATAAAAGTTGATGAAATTAAAAAAGTAGTTACTGTAACTGTACCTGAAATAATATATACTGATTTAACAGTTAATGCTGGAACTTTAGAATATATATTCTTTGTTAAACAAGATGATGATAAGAATATTTCACAAGAAGCTATAAAATTATGTAAAGATGACTTAAAAAATAGAGTAGAAAAAGAAGAAAAATTAAAAGAAGTCGCTAAAGAAAATATAGTATTATTTATTCAAGGACTTATGAAAGGTTATATGGCATCTTTTGGTGATGAATATAAGTTAGAAGTAAAGTAGGTGATAGTAAATGAATAAATTAAAATATTTAATATTAACAAGCGTTTTATTAGTTTCTTTATGTGGATGCTCTAAAAAAGTAGATAATACACTTGATTTATCAGAGATAAAATATATAAGTGAACTTGCAACTATTAAAACTTATTATCATAATGTAGCAAAAGTAGAATATGAAGCACAATCTGGACTTACTCATATATTTGAAAAGGATAGAATATTATGGCTAGAATATACTGGTATAGCTAAAATTGGTATTGATATGAGTAAAATAGATGTTAAAAAAGAAGATAATAAAATAAAAATAACAATACCACCAGCTAAAGTTTTATCTCATGATGTTGATGAATCTACAATAGTAAAAATTAAATCTAAAGATGGTATAAATCCAAACCCAGTCCCAGTATCAGAAGAAACAGCTGCAATAAAAAGAGCAGAAGATAACATGATTGAAACAATTGAAAAAGATGGACAATTATTATTACAAGCACAAGATAGAGCAAAAGAACTTATTGAAAATTATGTTAGACAATTTAATGTATCAGGTGAAGAATATACAATAGAATGGATAGAATTAAAAGAAAGTATGTAATAAAAAATATTGAAGTTGTAAAATAAAAGTAGACACAAAAAAGAAGTGTTTACTTTTTCTTTGGTATAATTTAATAAAGGAG
>CANRCX010000002.1 GCA_947629235.1 uncultured Bacilli bacterium
ATATCCATTGTCGTTTCATTTAATTCTTCTGCATCCATTTCTCCTAAACCTTTCATACGAGCAATTTCAGCACGAGATCTTACATTTTCAGGTAATGATGCTAAATATTCATCTTTTTCTTCTTCATCTAAAACATATCTTCTTGTTTTTCCATGCATTATTCTAAATAATGGTGGTTGGGCTGCATATACATGACCAGCTTCAACAATTGGTTTAAAAAATCTATAAAATAATGTTAATAATAAAACTCTAATGTGTGCTCCATCAACATCGGCATCGGTCATAATTATTATTTTGTCATATCTTAATTTAGATAAATCAAAATATTCACCTATTCCAGTACCAAATGCAGTTATAATTGTTTTAATTTCTTCATTTCCAAGGGCTTTATCAAGTCTTGCTTTTTCTACATTTAATATTTTACCCCTTAATGGAAGAATAGCTTGTGTCATTGAATCTCTACCCTTTTTAGCAGATCCACCAGCTGAATCTCCCTCGACTATAAATATTTCTGAGATTGTTGGATCTTTACTCTTACAATCAGATAATTTACCAAAGAAATTAGTTGTTGCTAAATCACTTTTTCTTGTTGCTTCTCTTGCTTTTTTAGCTGCCATTCTAGCATTTCTAGCAAGTACTGCTTTATTTATAATAACTCTTGCATCTTCTGGATTTTCTAATAAAAATTGTTCAAATCCTTCAGAAAATACACTATCTGCTAGATTTTTAACTTCACTATTTCCAAGTCTTCCCTTTGTTTGTCCTTCAAATTGTGGATTTGGATGCTTACAAGATATAATCATTGTAAGTCCTTCTTTTACATCATCTTGAGTTAAATTATCATCTTTTTCTTTTAATATATTATTTTTTCTAGCATATGAGTTTATTACTCTTACAAGTGCTCTTTTAACACCATCTTCATGAGTACCACCATCATGTGTATTAATATTATTAACAAATGAATAAGTATTTTCATTATATCCTGAATTATATTGCATTGCTACTTCAAATACTATTCCATCTTTTTCTCCAGTTAAATGAATAATATCATCATGAATTACTGTTTTTCCTTGATTAATAAACCTTACATATTCACTAATTCCACCTTGATAAAGAAATTTATCACCTTGTGTATCTTCTTCATCTCTATCATCTCTTAATGTTAGTTGTAATCCTTTATTTAAAAATGCAAGTTCCCTAGTTCTAGTCTTTAATGTTTCATAATCATAAATATCTGTATCAAATATTTCTGGATCTGGTTTGAATGAAACAGTAGTACCTGTTCTATTCTTTTCACATTCACCTACTTCAGTTAACTTTTGAACTGTTTTTCCACCATCAGCAAATTTTGTTTCGTATATTTTTCCATCTTTATATACAGTAACTGTGACCCATTTTGATAAAGCATTAACTACAGATGCTCCAACACCATGAAGTCCACCAGATACTTTATATCCACCACCACCAAATTTTCCACCAGCATGTAATACTGTATAAACAGTTTCAACTGTTGAAATACCTGTCTTTGGATGGATACCTACTGGAATACCACGTCCATTATCTTTAACTGTTATTGAATTATCTTTATTTACTATTATTTCAATATTATTACAATAACCTGCTAAAGCTTCATCAATTGCATTATCTACTATTTCCCATACTAAATGATGAAGTCCTTTAACATCAGTTGTACCTATGTACATACCTGGTCTTTTTCTTACAGCTTCCAACCCTTCTAATACTTGAATATCATTTACGCCATACTCATCATTCATTTTCTCACACCCTCTCATCTAAATTAAATATTTTGGCTTTATCTATTAATCTTTTATTAATATTTTTTAAATCAGTTGTTGTTATAAATACTTGTATATCTTTATTTAACGATTTAAAAATATTATTTCTATTTTTTTCATCTAACTCACTAAACAAATCATCTAGAAGTAATATAGGTTTTATATCATAATCATTAACAAATATTTGAACTTCTGATAATTTCATAGCAAGAACAATTAATTTTTGAAGTCCTTGTGAGCTATATTCTTTTGAATTATTACCATTGTGAATAAATTCATAATCATCTCTATGAACACCTATTGATGTCATACCAAGATTAATTTCTTTTTTTCGATTTTTCTTTAGTTCAGCTAAGATTTTATCATAATCATTTATCTCATAATCGCTTATATATTTAATAAAAACTTGATTATTTTTTTCATAATTTTTGAATATATCATTAATATATTTATTGATTAATTCAATATATTTTTTTCTATATTTATATATTTTTAATCCTTCACTAACTATTTTTTGATCTAATACATCTAAATATCTAGTATCTAAATTACTATTTAACATTAATTTTTTTAAATAATCATTTTTGTTTTTAATTAAATTATTATAATTGTTTAAATAATGTAAGTATTCTTTATGTAATTGAGATATTTGAATATTTAAATAATTTCTTCTTGTATTAGGAGTTGCTTTAATTAATTTAAGTTCATCAGGAGATAACATTATAATTCTATATTGAGATATAAAATCACTTAATCTTCTTTGTAATTTAGAATTTATTTTAGTCTTTTTACCATTTTTATCTAAAAATACTTCTAAATTCTTTTTAGGTCCATAATCAAAATAATGTATTTTTATTTTAAAAAAATCACTATTATTATTAATTAATGCATAATCATTATTTGTTTTAAAAGATTTTGCTAAACTACCTACATAAATTGCTTCTATTATTGATGTTTTTCCAACTGCGTTTTTACCTATAATAATATTTAAATTTGAAAAATTATCAAAATTTTTCTTTTTATAGTTTCTAAAATTTAGTAACTCAATCTTGGTAATATTCATTTTTAAGCCTCTTTTTCCCCTTAAATTTAAATTTTTGCTTTTTTAGGTACTCCTACACACTAGATAAATTATATCACAAATTGATATCTAAAAAAAGATATTTTTAACTTAATTAATAAAAAATAAGCAATAAAAAAGTAAACATTATAATTTTTTAGATTATGTTTACTTTTTATTAAATTTTGTTATAAAATTGATTCTTCTTTTTTAGTCATTCTTTCTTCTAAAATATATTTGAGTCTTGTTGCTCTTAATATTTGATTAGTGAGTGATCCATAAGAAACATCAAATTCAATAACATCACCATTTTTAAATAATATTGCAGATTTTTTAGGATTAATTTTATAATATTTTTCTATTTTTTCTAAATTAATCCATATGCAATTATTATTTTCTGGTGAACTCGTTGGAAAAAATATTATTTTTCTACTTTCTTCTACTATAATTGGTGATTTATGAGTAATACCTAATAGTTTTTTAGTTCCTTCTTTTCTTCCTTCATAAGAACTACCAAAATATTCACAGCTATGTTCAAGAATATTTAATGTACTATTGTTAACAACATATTCACTATCATTTTCTATTATTTTTGAAGAATTCTCATCAATTGGTAATATAATTTGAGTATCATATGTAATTTCGTAGTTCATAATATTAGTATAACCCCCTTTCTTTTTATAATGTTTGTTATACTAACACAATGTATTTGTCGAAATATGTCAAATTTTGTCGAAAAATATAAAAAAATTAAAAAGATGTAAAAAAAAACAGAAAATCCTGTTTTTTAATAAGTTTTCATTGGTAAAATTAATTGAATTAATTCTTCATTATCTATTTCTTTTAATATAATAGGATTAATTTCACCATTTAATAATATATAAACAAATTCTTTATTAAACATTTTTAATGCTTCTAACATATATTTAGCACTAAATGAAATTTTAATATTATTATTTGTTTCATTTTCTACAGTTAATTTTTCTTCAACTTTTCCCATTTCTACACTTGATGCTCTAATTATAAAATCATTTTGATTTATTTCTAGATCAATTATATTTTTATCTTTTGATTGAGTAAGTAATGATGCTCTATCTAATGTATTATATAATTCTTTTAAATCTGCCTTTATAATATATTTGAATTCTTTTGCTATTGAATTATCTGTATTAGGATAATTTCCATTTAATAAAGATGATTGAAATACTAAATTATTTAGTCTAAATATTATTTTATTACTGAATACATGCATTTGCATTTCTTCTCCATCATCTATTATTTTTACAAATTCATTTATATTTCTTGCTGGAATTACAACATTAATATTTTCATTGTATACTTTATCTAATTTTAATGTAACTTTAGATAGTCTATATGAATCAGTTGCAGTACATTCAAATAAATCACCTTGAACTTTTATATTAACACCAGTTAAAAGTGGTCTACTTTCTTGAAGTGAACAAGCAAATGATGTTTTGTTAATAACTTCTTTAAATTTTAAACTATCTAACTTTATAGGATTTTTACTTTCATCTAATGATATATTAGGAAAATCTTCAACCATAAAACAATTAAAATTATATATTGAATTATTAGTTTTGAAAGATACTTCATTATTTTCAAAATTTTCTATTAATATATCAGTATCAGGAAGTCTTCTAATAATATCTAATAATGATTTACCATATATTACAGAACATCCTTCCTCTTCTATATTTTTAATATTACTTTTTTCTATAAAAGTTTGAATAGTTATTTCATTATCAGTTGCTGTTAAATATAAACCATCTTTATTAAGTTCAAATTTAATACCATTTAGTACTGGAATAATATTTCTAGTTGATAAAGCTTTACTAACTGAATTTAATCCTTCCATTAAAATATTTTTTTCAATTAACAATTTCATAATAAACCTCCTTTTTTATTTTTATTAATTATTAATATTATTATAGACTGTTAATATTGTTGATAACTTATGTTAAGTTAAGTATTTACTTAATTATTAATATTTTTGTAGTTATTTATTTGTTGATAAACTTAAAAGTTATTCACTTAGCTTATCTTTTAATATTTTTATCTCTTCTTGAAGTTTAAGATTTGTTTTTAATTCATTTGATATTTTTTCATAAGAATATATTACAGTTGAATGATCTCTTCCACCTATTTCAAGCCCTATTCTTTCTAAACTTTCTTCAGTAAGTATCCTGCACAGGTACATTGTAATAGCTCTAGCGTCTGCTATATTCTTTTTTTTCATTTTACCTTTAATCATCGATGAATCAAGACCGAAGTATTTAGCAACAACATCAATTATTTTAGCTACTGAGTTAACTCTATATATTGGTGTGTTAACATATTCTTGAAGAGCATCTTGTGCTATAGCCATTGTTATTTCAGGAATATTGAATGCTGCTTTATAAGCAACTATTCTAAGTACTGCATTTTCAAGATTTCTTATATCACTTCCACAATTATTAGCTATGTAATCAATTATTTCTTCACTAAGTGATAAATCAAAGTTGTTTACCATTATTTTATTTTTTATTATATTCCTTTTTAGTTCAAATTCAGGTGGATTAATTGATTCAGTAAGTCCCCATCTAAATCTAGTTTTTAGTCTATCTTCTAAATATTTATAATCATTTATAGATGTATCTGATGCTATTATTATTTGCTTATCATTATCATGAAGTGAATTAAATGTATTCGTAAATTCTATTTGTGTCTTTGTTTTACTTTCAAGAAATTGTATATCATCAATCATTAATACATCTACATTTCTATATTTATCTCTAAAAGCTTCTAAATAAGAAATATTATTACCATTTTTATTCTTATTATTAATAATAGCTCTGTAATCGTTAGTAAATTGTTCAGCAGTTATATATAACACTTTTTTATCACTGTGAGTAACAATATAATTACCTATCGCGTGCATTAAATGTGTTTTTCCTAGTCCACTTTTAGCATATAAGAAATAAGGATTATAAAGTTTTCCAGGATTTTGTGCTACTGCAAGAGCTGTACCATATGCAAGTTTATTTGCTTCTCCTACTACAAATGTATCAAATGTATATTTAGGATTAAAATTACTATTATATTTATAATTAGATAAATCATTTTCTATAAGATCATTATTTTCTTCAATTATTTCAGTTGATTTTTTATTATTAGATTCTAAAGAAGCTATATTTTTAGCAAATACATATTCAATTTCACATGTATCATTAGTTATATCATTTAATGTATCTTCAATAATAGTTTCATAATGTTTATGAATATTTTCAAGTAATAATTTATTATCAGGTATAACAATTCTTATTAAACTATCATCATAAGAATATAACTTCATATCACTAAAAACATAGTTATAAGTCATTAAGGATACTTTTGATTTTATTTTAGATAAAAAACTATTCCAAATATCTTCTGTATTCATATTTATCTATCCTTTCTATAACTTATTAATCAACCGACTTTTATTCCTTCTAATAAAATTATAAAACATCTAAAAAAAAATGCAAAATAATTTTTTTAATTAACAATTATACTAACAATTTTTTAACTTTTTGTAAATAATTTTTTCTTTTAAAATCATATAAAAAATAAAGTTATCAACAATATCAACATTTTTTAAATATTATGTATACTACCAATGTTAATAAATTGTGTATAAGTTAACATAATTTTGTTAATATGGTGTTAATAACTTAACATAATGTTAATTTTTAAAAAGAAGTTTACATAATATTAAAATTAAATAAAATATATAGAAAATAGCAGTATATATAATATAAGGATAGAAAATTTTTATTTGATAATTAATTTTAATTTTAAGTATTTCTATTTCCTATAAAAAGGTTGACTTTTAAAATTTCATATTATATAATCTAAGTCAGTTAAAGAAGAAATGGAGGTTATAATTAATGAAAAGAACATTTCAACCAAATAATAGAAAGAAAAGTAAAACTTCTGGATTTTTAGCAAGAAAAGGTACTAATGTATTAAAATCAAGAAGAGCAAAAGGAAGAAAAGAATTAGCAAAATAAATAAATTACTTTCAATTAAGTAATTTTTTTTATATAATAATGTTGTTAGGTGACATATGAACAAAAAATATATAATAAGGAAAAATGAAGAAATACAATGTATAATAAAACAATCACAAAAAATTGTTAATAAATATTTTGTCATATACTATTTATCTAATAAATTAGGATTCAATAGATATTGTATAAGTGTTACTAAGAAGATTGGTAAAGCTCATACAAGAAATCTATATAAAAGACGATTAAAAGATATCTTAATGAAAAATAGTATTAATGATAGTTGTGATTATGTTATAATATTAAGGAATGCAATTTTAGATATAGATTATAAAGAAATAGAAAAAGAATTATTATTTGCATTAAAAGGAGAAATTAAATGAAGAAAAAAATATTATTAGTACTACTGATATTATTAACATTAAGTGGATGTACTAAAAGATTTAATTTAACAATTAAAGATAAAGATGAAGAAGTACAAAAATCTTATGTTTCTAATATATTATGTAAGCCAGAAAGTAAAGAATTACAAAAAATTTATAGTGAAAATCCTGATAAATTAGTTGTAGATTATGAAAAATTACCTGATTGTAAAAATTTAAAAATTAATTCAGGTGGATATGAAGGTCTTTGGACTTCATTATTTGTAAAACCATTAGCATGGATAATAGTAAAAGTTGGATTACTTGTTAAAAATAATGGACTTGCTATTATGATAGTTGGATTATTGTTAAGACTTTTATTATTACCAATTTCTAATAAATCTACAAATATGAATGAAAATATAAAAAAAGCTCAAAAAGATCTAGATAAATTAGAAAGAAAATATCGTGGTAAAGAAGATAAAGATTCTATGATGGCTAAAAGTCAAGAAATGTTATTGATTTATAAAAAGTATAATATTAACCCAATGTCTAGTTGTTTATTTGCATTTTTACAATTACCAATATTCTTTGCATTTTTAGAAGCAGTTTATAGAGTACCAGCATTTTTTGAAAATGATTTTCTAGTATTTAATTTAGGTACAACACCATTTGAAGGATTTAGAGCTGGAAATTACTGGTATATCATATTAATATTATTGATTTTAGGAGCAACATATTTCTCATTTAAAAATATGAATGCTTCTGCTACTGCTGAGCAAGCACAACAAATGAAAATGATGTCAATATTTATGACAGTGTTTATATTAATGGCTTCATTCTCATTACCAACATCAATTGCATTATATTGGATAGTATCTAATGGATTTACAGTAATTCAAAATTTAATAGTAAAGAAAGGTAAGTTGTAAAATATGGAAAAATATAAATTTCAAGCAAAAAGTGAAGATGGACTTCTACAAAAAGCACTTGATGAATTAAATTTAAAAGAAGAAGATGTAATAACAAGATTATATGAAGAAAAAGGTGGATTATTTAGTGGTAAAAAATACACTATAGAAGTAGTAAAATTAAGTGATATAGCAGATTTAGGAAAAGAAATATTAAAAGAATTATTAGTTTCATTAGGAATAGATGCTAATATTGAAAAAAAAGTTAGAGATGGACAAATAAAATATGAAATATTCTCTAAAAATAATTCATTATTAATTGGAAAAAATGGACATATATTAGATTCTATACAAATATATGTTAGACAAGCAATTTATAATGCTATAGATTTATTTGTTAATGTAAGTGTTGATGTTGAAAAATATAAAGAAAAACAAACATATTTTTTAGAAAAGAAAGTTAAAAAAATAGCAAGAGAAGTAACACTTACAAAAATACCAGTAAAATTAGATCCAATGGATGCTTATACAAGAAGACAAGTACATACTGCATTACAAGGTTTTAAATATATAACAACAGAAAGTGAAGGAGAAGAACCTAATAGATGTATTGTTGTTAAATATACTGAACCAACAGAAGAAAAATAATATTAAGATCTCTAAAAAAGAGATTTTTTTATTTATAAAAAAATATATGTAAAGTTTAATATATAAACTTGTAGAATCTTAAAAAAGAATATTATAATTAAATAAAGGAGAATCAAATGGAAAATCAAAATTTACCAGAAGGCTTTGAATGGTGTAGAAAAGCCAAATATGATGTACAAGCAGAACTAGCTTGTTATCAAATTACTGAAACTCAACCAGTAATGGAAGGGTTTGAAGAAAAAACATTTAATATTAATGGAGTAGAAACAAAATATGCAGTAAAATCTGGATTTAATGTTTTAGAACAAAATCATTGGACTACAAGTCCAGATAGACCTTTTGTATTGACTGGAACAGTTGGAGAAAGATGGCCGGTTAAACCATCAAATATGACTGCTTATGATGTTGATTCTAGTACTATTGGAGTAAATCCAACAACAATATCAACAAAAGATCCAAGTGAACAAGAATTTTTAGTAGCATATCATATTCCAATAGGACAAAGTTTAGAAGTTGTACCAAGTTGGGCATTTTCATCAGATGGAACAATAGATGAAACACAATTTATGGTAGCTAATTCAGAATCATCAATGGTACCACATGATACTGGAGATTATGTTGTAGCAAAACATATAGAAGGTCAACCAGAATATATGCAATTACCTGAAGAGCAAAGAAGAACAAAAGAAGTTGCTAAATTATATTCACCTAGAATAATTAATGGAAGTATAATGAAAACAACTTATGATCATGCTTTAACACAAGAAGAAATAAAAGAAAAATATAGTAGTAAAACTATGTAAAAGGAGAAAAATTATGGATAATGAAGTAATCAAAGAAGCTTTATCTTATTCTTTAGGTTCTGATTTACATGAAGAATGGAGAAAACCAAGATTAAGAGAAGATGGTTCATATGAACCTAGAATGAAAAAATCAAAAGATGAAGAATGGAATCAAAAACATGGAACAGATGATGTAGATATTGCTAATTGTTCATTTAGTGAACTTCCAAGTAATTGGCAGTATGAAAATTTAGAAGCTGCTAGAGTTGCTATTAATCTTGTATATGATAAAACAATGAATGGACAATCTTTAACAGCAGAAGAAATTGAACAAATGGCATCTACAATACATGATGAGTGGTTAAAAAGAAATAATTGGGTATATGATCCAAATTATGGTGATCCAAAATTAGCAGTACCATATAGTGAATTAACAGAAGAAGAAAAAGAAAAAGATAGAGCACAATTAGCTCCAGCTCAAGCAAAAGTTCAAGCATATATTAATGGATTAATAAATATTGAAGATATTTGTTCACAATATGGATTATCATCCGAGTCTAAAACAATTTAATATAAAAGAATAGTGAATTTATTTCACTATTTTTAATGCTAATTTTTTATTTACAACATAATGCTTTTGTGCTATAATCTTGTGGAAAGAAAGGGACTATTTATGGAAGATACAATATGTGCAATTGGAACACTTGTAGGAGAGAGTTCTATTAATGTAATAAGAGTAAGTGGTAGTGAATCTATAAATATTGTTAATAAGTTATTTAATAAAGATTTAACAAAAAAAGAAACATATACAATAACTTATGGTTTTATTATGGATAAAGATGAAAAAATAGATGAAGTTTTAGTATCTGTATTTAAAAGTCCTAAAACATTTACAGGTGAAGATATAGTTGAAATAAATACTCATGGTGGAAAAACAGCAGTAAATAAAATTATGGAACTATTACTTAATAATGGAGCAAGACTTGCAGAACCTGGTGAATTTATTAAAAGAAGATTTTTAAATGGAAAAATAGATTTAATACAAGCAGAAAGTATAAATGATATGATTTCATCAAGCACAGAAGCAGCAAGAAAAATGTCTATGAAAGGTATTAGTAAAGAATTATCTAAAAAAATAAATGATTTAAAAGATAATATTTTACCAATAATAGCCAATATAGAAGTAAATATAGACTATCCAGAATATGAAGATGCAGTTGTTGTAACAAGAGAAATAATAAAAGAAAAAATGTCATATATTCAAACAAAAATAAAAGAACTTGTTGATACAAGTGATAATGGACTTATTATTAAAAATGGAATAAATATTTCAATAGTAGGTAAACCAAATGTAGGAAAAAGTAGTATTTTAAATAGTTTACTTGGAGAAGATAAAGCAATTGTTACAGATATAAAAGGTACAACAAGAGATATAGTAGAAGGTTCTATTACATTAAATGGAATACTTGTAAACTTATATGATACCGCAGGAATTAGAGAGACTAATGAATTAGTAGAATCTATTGGTATAGAAAAAAGTATTAAAAAAATAGATGATTCAAATTTAATACTATTTGTAATAGATTCATCAAGTAAGTTTGAAGAAGAAGATAAAAAAGTATTAGATACACTAAAAGATAAAAAAGTATTAGTTGTATATAATAAAATAGATTTAGCAAATACAAAAATAAAAGAATTAGAAAAGTTTGATAGTATAGAAATTTCAAGTAAAGAGCCAGATAAAATTGAATTATTAAAGAAAAAAATAATTGAAATATTAAATTTAGATGATATAGCAAATAGTGATTTTACCTATATTTCTAATGCAAGACAAATCTCACTTTTAAAAAAATGTTTAGAAATTACATATAAAATAGATGAAGAAATTAAAAATGAGATACCTGTTGATTTAATTGAAATTAATATTCAAGAATTATGGCAAACATTAGGTGAAATAACAGGTAGTGTATATAAAGAAGAATTATTGGATGAAATATTCAGTAAATTTTGTCTTGGAAAGTAGATGATAATATGAAGTTTGATATTATAGTTGTAGGTGGTGGACATGCAGGATGTGAAGCAAGTCTTGCAAGTGCTAGAATGGGTAAAAAGACACTACTTATAACAGGTAATTTAAAAAATGTAGCAGATATGCCTTGTAATCCTTCAATTGGAGGTTCAGCAAAAGGTATAGTTGTAAGAGAAATAGATGCCTTAGGTGGAGAAATGGGTTACAACACTGATAAAACACTTTTACAAATAAAAATGTTAAATGTAAAAAAAGGTCCAGGTGTAAGATCATTAAGAGCACAAGGATGCAAAGTTAATTATCCAAAAGAAATGCTAAATACATTACAAAATCAAGAAAATTTAGAATTACTTGAAGACTTTGCAAAATCATTAATAGTAGAAAATAATAAAATAAAAGGAATTACTACTGAAAGTGGTAAAACTATTGAATGCAAATCAGTAATATTAACAACAGGAACTTACCTTAATTCAGATATATTATGTGGACATGAAAGTTATAAAGGTGGACCCCATGGAGAAAAAAACTCTATGTTTTTAAGTAAATCATTAGAAGAAAACGGACTTAAAATTATTAGATTAAAAACAGGAACACCACCTAGAATATTAAAAAGTTCAATAAATTTTGATGAAGTAACAATAGAAGAAGGTGACATGGAACCACTATCTTTTAGTAACTTCTATGAACCAACTTACGATGTTAAAAATCAAAGACCATGTTATTTAACTTATACAAATAAAACAACACATAAAATAATTATGGACAATTTAGATAAATGTTCTTTGTATAGTGGAATGATTAAGGGTGTAGGTCCAAGATACTGTCCATCTATTGAAGATAAAGTAGTAAAATTTAGTGATAAAGATAGACATCAAATCTTTTTAGAACCTGAAAGAAGCGATGATATTGAATATTATGTAGGTGGTTTTTCAACAACAATGCCTCATGAAATACAAGAAAAATTAATTCATACTATGGATGGACTAAAAAATGCAGTTATAACTAAGTATGGATACGCTATTGAATATGATGCAATTGATCCTACTGAACTTAATATGAATTTAGAAACAAAAAAAATAAGTGGACTATTTACTGCTGGTCAAATAAATGGAACAAGTGGATATGAAGAAGCCGCAGCACAAGGTTTAATGGCAGGTATAAATGCAGTATTAAAACTTGATAATAAAGAACCATTCATACTTAAAAGAAATGAAGCATACATTGGTGTTTTAATAGATGATTTAATAAATAAAGGAATAACAGAACCATATAGATTACTTACATCAAGAGCAGAATTTAGATTATTATTAAGACACGATAATGCGTCTATTAGATTAACTGAATATGGAAGAAAATTAGGCTTAATCAATGATGAAAAATATAACATATATTTAAATAAATTAAAAATGATAGATGAATTAGAAGAATATTTAAAAAATAATTATTTAGAAGCAACAAAAGAAAATAATGAATTTTTAAATAAATATAGTTCATCAAATATAACTTCTAAAATTAAATTAATAGAATTAATTAAAAGACCAGAAATAAATATCATTGATTTACTTAAATATTTAAATTACGATTACAATAAAGAAATAGCAGAAATGGTTGAAATAAATATCAAATATGAAGGTTATATTAAAAAAACAGAAAACGAAGTTAATAAAATGTTGAAATTAGAAGAAAAACAAATTCCAAAAGATATAAACTATGATAATGTAAGAAATATAGCAACAGAAGCAAGACAAAAATTATCTAAAATAAGACCACTTACAATAGGTCAAGCAAGTAGAATAAGTGGAGTAAATCCAGCAGATATTACAATGTTACTTGTATATTTAAAAAAGGAATATAATAATGAATAAAGAAGAATTTATTGAAAATTGTAGTAAACTAGGAATAAATTTTACTACTAAAGATTTAAACAATTTAGAAACATACAAAGATTTATTAATTGAATGGAACAAAAAATTTAATTTAACAACAATTACTGAAGATAAAGATATCTATTTAAAACATTTTTATGATAGTTTATGTCTAATTAAAGCATCTAATTTAAATAATAAAAAAATATGTGATTTTGGGACAGGGGCAGGTTTTCCTGGAATGGTACTTGCAATTATATTTGAAAATTCAAATTTTACATTAATTGAATCAAATAATAAAAAAATTACTTTTTTAGAAGAAGTAAAAAATAAATTAAAATTAAAAAATGTAGAAATAATAAACACAAGAGTAGAAGATTATGGTAAAAATAATAGAGAATTATTTGATATAGTAACTTGTAGAGCAGTGTCAAATTTAAATATAATATTAGAACTCTCATCAGCACTATTAAAAATTAATGGTAAATTTATACCAATGAAATCAAATGTTTTAGAAGAATTAAAAACATCAGAGAAAAACTTAGATAAATTAAGCTATAAATTAGATAATCAAATTGATTATGAATTACCAATAGAAAATTCAAAAAGAACTTTATTAGTATTAAAAAAATACAAGTCTACAGATTTAAAATATCCAAGAAATTATAACATAATAAAAAAAGAAAGTATGAAATAAAGATAACAACAAGTTATCTTTTAAATTAATAGAAATTAACATAAATAAATACTTGATAAAATTATAAAAATAGATTAAAATTGTTATAGAAGTAAAAAGGGTAATGATTATGGAAGAAAATGAAAAAATTATAAATGTTAGAGTTGAAGATATAATACCTAATAGATTTCAACCAAGACTTGCTTTTGATGAACAAGAATTAAATAATCTTGCTGATTCTATTAGAAGATATGGTATTATTCAACCATTAGTTTTAAGAAGTATTGGATCAAAATTTGAAATAATAGCAGGTGAAAGAAGATATAAAGCTTCTCTTTTAGCAGGGTTAAAATCTGTCCCTGCGATTATAAAAAATACTGATGATAATACTAGTTCAGAAATTGCATTATTAGAAAATTTACAAAGAAAAAATTTAACTGTAATAGAAGAAGCACAATCATATAAAAAATTACTAGATAAAAATTATACTCAAGAAGAAATAGCTAATAAATTAGGAGTAAGTCAATCATCTGTTGCTAATAAATTAAGACTTTTAAGTTTACCTAAGGAAGTACAAGATGCATTATTATATAATAGAATAAGTGAAAGACATGCAAGAAGTTTATTATCATTAAATGATAAAGAAATGCAAATAGAATTATTAAATAGAATAATTAATGAAAGATTAACTGTAAGACAAACAGAAGAAGAAATAAGCAAATTATTAAATAAAATGTCTGTTGATAATGATATTCCTGAAGGACTTAAAAAATTCTTAGAGCAAGAAATGAAAAAGGAAACTCTAGAAAATAAAGAAGAACAAGAAAATAAAATAGATAACATCAGTGAAATGAAAATACCAGATGTTGTTAATATAGATGAAATAACAGAAGAAAAATCACACGAAGAACCACAACCAAAAGAAACATTAAATCCTTTTCAAACAGAATTTGAAAATAATATTAGAAGAATAGAAGAAGAATTACAAAAACCAAAAGATAGTAATTATTATGATGAAATAATTTCTTCAGCTATGAAAGATAGATATAATTTTAAAGAAGAACAAGAAAATAAAATAGACGAAAATATTCAAAGAGAAAATGTTAACATAGAAAAATCAAATGATACAGAAGAACCTAAAAAAATAACTTTACCAAACATGATTAGTAAAGTTAGAGAACTTGTAAGTGATTTAAATAAAACAAATATTATAACAACTCAAGAAATGGATTTACCTGATAAATATAAAATAGTAATTGAAATAGATAAAAGTGCTAGAGATTAGCACTTTTTTTAAATGAAATATAAAATATTATGTTATAATTTATATGAGGTAAATAATATGAATAATCAAATTTCAAGTGAAGAAAGATTAATGAAATTACAACATTTATTTTCAGTTGATTTAAAAATAAAAAATTTAATGAATAAAATATGTCCACCATCTGAAAATGAAGCTATAAATGATGATGAAATAATGAAATATGTAGATGATACATATGATGAACTAATATATATTTTTAGTGAATTAAAATGTATTGCTAATGATGTATTTGGTCAAAATGCAATATATAAAAAAATATCAGATTTTGAAATTCAAGCAAAAAATGAATTTGCACATTGTGGAATTAATTTAGAAAGTCTTAGAAATTTTTATAGAAAATATATTAGTGATATGAAGCCAAATTTTATTGATGCAGTAAAATATGAATTTGTTGGTTATGGATATCAAGGATATGCAAATTCACTTTCATTAGCTTCTACTGTTAATGAATATCTACATATGATACATTCTTATGTGTTAAATAACTATGAAATATTTAAATCAATAACAGCATTGAAAGAAAAAAATAATACAGGAAATTATCCAATAGCATTAAGAGGATATAATAGCGAAATTTCTAATAAATTATTTGATGAATTTCCATTAGATTTAGATATTGGATGGACAGATATAGTAGTTGTTAATGAAAACAAAATATTAATGATGGTAAGAGATAGGGGACATGCATTAACTATTGAAATATCTTTAAGACATAATATAGCTAGAATTGATTATTTTATACCTAAATTATGTAATATTGATATGATAAATGATTTACCTGGTATTAATAAAGTAAATGAAAATAGCGTAGGAGCTACAGGAAATGTAGAAATTCCAGTAGAAGAATTAAATAATTTCTTATATGATTTTATATCAAAAGTACCAACAGATTATGATATGGTAATAAAGTACTAATTATTCATTTTCAATGTTATTATAACTAGGTTCACTACCTTTTTCATAATAACATAAATAACCTTTTATTTTTTCTTCTCCACTAATTGGATCAATCGTATCTATTGTAATGCCTGGTGGTATATCATACCAGGTTTTATTATTGTCTTTTATATTATTTATTGTATTAGCCCATATCCTTTTAGTAATTTTAGATTCCCCAGATTTAACATTTGCGTTATCATCATTACCAGCCCATACCATTACTAAATAATCTTTGTTGTATCCAATAGTCCAATAATCAGTTGCAGTACTACCACTTTTAATAGCATATTTTCCATCTATTAAACTAGAAATACTAACTAAAGTAGGAGATGTATAAGAAACTAAGCTATAGTCATAAGTAGATGTTAATAAGTTGTTTAAAATATACACATATTTTTTATTTAAAACATATTCATTTTTATATTTATATTCATAAAGAATATTACCTTTATTATCAGTTATTTTTTCAATTATATGTGGTGTTTCATGTTTTCCTTCATTAGCAAGAGTAATATATCCATTACTATAATCAATAATATTAATTTCACTTGTACCAAGAGCAGAAGAAGCATTTTCTTCTACAGATGTATTAATTTTAACTCTTTTCATAGTTTTAGAAAGCATATCAGTACCTAAAAACAAATGAGTCTTCATAGCATAAATATTATCAGAATAAGCAATAGCACTAAGCATAGAAATATTTTTGTTAGCATAAACATTATTAGCATTTTTAGGACTATATGTTTCATTTCCTAAATTAAATGTAGTTCTTTCACTTAAAAATGTAGATGAAGGTGTAAATCCATTTTCTAAAGCAGTATAGTATAAAAAAGGTTTAATAGTAGAACCAACTTGTCTATGTGAAGAAGTAGCCCTATTAAATTGTGATTTTGAATAATCTTTACCACCAGTTAAAGCTACAATTTTACCATTTTCAGGTTTTACAACAATAGATGCAACTTGTAAAGTAGTGTCACTCATTTCATCATTAATATTTTTTTCTAATAATTTTTGTACATCAATATCTAAATTTGTATATATTTTAAGACCATCAATATCTAATAGTGTATCTGGTATTTCTTTTATATTATCCATCTCACTAAGTATAGCATCTTTATAATAATAAATACTTGATAATTCAGCTTTATCATATTTACCATAAAAATTCAATTCTCTATTATATATTTCATCAATTTCATTTTTCTTAATAATACCATTATTATACATACTAACAAGTACATCCTTTTGTCTTTTCTTAGCATTATCATAATTAGTAATTGGATTATAATATGCAGGACTTCTTGGAATACCTACTAGTATTGTAGCTTCTTCAATAGTTAAATCTTTTGGTTCTTTATTAAAATAATATTTACTAGCACTTTTAATTCCATAGTTTCCAGCACCATAATCAATAGTATTTAAATAACCTTCTAATATTTCATCTTTACTATAATGAGTTTCAAGTTCAATAGTTAAAAAAGCTTCTTCCAATTTTCTTTTCCAAGTTTTATCAAAAGTTAAATATAAATTTTTTACATATTGTTGAGATATAGTAGAAGCTCCTTGTTTAATTTCACCACTAGCAATGTTAATAAATATAGCTTTTAATATTCTCATAAAATCAAATCCATTATGAGTATAAAAATTTTTATCTTCAATACTAATTATCGCATCTTTTACATAATCACTAATATCATCAAGTTCAACATAATTACTATCAGTACTTTCAAATATATCATCCCCATTTTTATCATAAAATGTAATATTATCAGTAGTATTAATTGAAAACTTAGGCGTGATAAAAGCATATACATAAAAGCTTAAACTAGCTATAATAGTAATAAAAAATAATAAAACAAATATTTTAATAATAAATACAATTTTCTTCATAATATAAGTACCCAGTATTATTATGTAATTAAATGTATAAAAAATACTTGATTTATTATAAAAAATAAGTATAATTTTAATGGAAGAAGTGAGAACTTTGAGGAGGAATTATTAAAATGAAATTTAAAACAATATCAAAAGAAGAATTAGAAACATTATCATTTGATGATATTGCATATATTATTTTAAAAGAAAAAGGTAAAAAAATGAAAATTGCTGATATATTTAAAATAATATGTGATACTTTAAATTTAGGGGATAAAGCTTATGAGGAGCAAATGGGTGATTTCTTTGCACTTATGGCAACTGAAAAAAGATTTATTCAATTAGAAAAAGGATATTGGGATTTAAGAGAAAATCATACTGCTCAAATAAGTATAAAAGAAATTGAAGATGAACTTGATGATGAAATAATAGATGAAGATAAAGATGATGACGATGATACTGAAGAAGAAAAAGATTATTATGATGATATAGATGACATGGATGATGATAAAGAAGAAGATGATTTAAAAGACTTAGTTATCGTAGATGAAGGGTATGAAGACGATATAGACATGTAGAGAAGTACTTTCTTAAAAAAATAATATAGAAAGGAAAATTTAATATGAAAGAAAGATTAGAAATAATAAATGAAAGATATAATCATTTAACTGAAGAATTATTAAAGCCTGAAGTTTATGAAGACTATAAAAAAATGCAAGAAGTATCTAAAGAAAAAAATTCTATAGAGAAAATTGTAGAAACTTATAAGAAATATAATACTGTACTTGATGATATAGAAGCAGCAAAAGAAATGATGAAAGATGTTGAAATGAAAGACTTTGCTGCTGAAGAATTAGAAAATTTACATAAAGAGCAAGAAGAATTAGAACATAAATTAAAAATAATGCTTTTACCAAAAGATCCAAATGATGAAAAGAATGTTATTATGGAAATAAGAGGAGCAGCAGGTGGAGATGAAGCTAATATCTTTGCAGGAGATTTATTTAGAATGTATTCTAAATATGCAGAAAAGCAAGGATGGAAATTAGAAGTAACACATGAAGTACCTGGTGAAAGTGGTGGATATGCTCAAATAGAATTCATGTTAAGTGGAGAAAGTGTCTATTCAAAATTAAAATATGAAAGTGGAGCTCACAGAGTACAAAGAGTACCAGAAACTGAATCACAAGGAAGAGTACATACATCTACTGCTACTGTACTTGTTATGCCAGAAGCAGAAGAAATAGATATAGAGATAAAAGATAGTGATATAAGAGTTGATATAACAAGAAGTAGTGGAGCTGGTGGACAATGTGTAAATACAACGGATTCTGCTGTTAGAATTACACACTTACCAACTAATATAGTTGTTTATTGTCAAGTAGAAAGAAGCCAAATAAAAAATAAAGAAAGAGCAATGCAAATATTAAAAACAAGACTTTATGATTTAAGACAAAGAGAACAAGAAGAAAAACTTGGTAATGAAAGAAGAAGTAAGATTGGAACAGGAGATAGAGCTGAAAAAATTAGAACATACAATTATCCACAAAATAGACTTACTGATCATAGAATTAATTATACAGTTATGCATTTAGATAAAATTATGGAAGGCGATTTAGAAGACTTAATAGAAGCACTAATTGCTGAAGATGAAAGAATGAGACTTGAACATGATGGAGAATGAAATAAAGCAACTTGGAATTTCTAATAGAGAACTAGAAGAATTAAAAAAAGTAAGTAAAAATTTAGAAAAAGATTATCAAAAACTATTAAAAAAATACCCAATTCAATATTTGATTGGGTATGTTAATTTTTATGGATATAAAATTAATGTTAATGAAAGTGTTTTAATACCAAGATATGAAACAGAATATTTAGTAGAAAAAACTATTAATTATAGTAAAAAAATATTCAAAGATAAAAAATTAAACATTATTGATTTAGGAACAGGTAGTGGATGTATAGCAGTAACTTTAGCAAAAGAATTAAATTCAAATGTTAGTGCAGTAGACATATCTAAATCTGCCCTTGAAATAGCAAAAACTAATGCTAAAGAAAATAATGTAAATATAAATTTTATAGAGAATGATATGTTAAATAATATTGATAATAAATTTGATATTATTATAAGTAATCCACCATATGTAAAAGAACAAGAAGAAATAATGGAAAGTGTTAAATTATATGAACCAAATATTGCTTTATATGCTACTGATAATGGATTACATTTTTATAAACAAATACTTAAAGAATCAGTAAATAAAGTTAATGATAAATTTATAATAGCATTTGAAATAGGATATGATGAAGGAAAAGATATTATTGATTTAGCTAAATATTATTTTCCAAATTCTAAAATATCATTAGAAAAAGATTTATCAAATAAAGATAGATATATTTTTATAATAAATGAATAAAAAATTAAAAAACCAACCAATATTACAATGAAAGGTTGGTTTTAAAATGAAAAAATTAATTTTAATATTAAGTATTATTTTGTTTATTATTTTTATGAATAATAATGAATATAATGTAGAAGAAGATTCTATTAGATTTAGGGTAATTGCTAATAGTAATTCTGCAAAAGATATCATAATGAAAGAAAAAGTAGTTAATGAATTATCTAATATGCTTTTTGATAAAGAAAGAACATTTGATGAAACAAATAAAAATATCTATTCTAATTTAAAAAAAATTGAAAATAAAATAGATACATTATTTGAAAAAAATAATTATAATAAAGTTTATAATATTTCTTATGGATTAAATGAATTTCCTAAAAAAGAATATAGAGGTAAAACATATCCAGCAGGAACTTATAAATCTCTTGTAATTGAAATAGGAGAAGCTAAAGGTAATAATTATTTTTGTATATTATATCCATCTTTATGTATGTTAGATTATAAAGAAATAAATGAAAGCTATGAAAAAGAAAAAACAAATGAAAATAAAAATATAGAATATAAATTTAAAATAGTAGATTTATTTAAAAATATGTTTTAATGTCAAAAAAAGGGTGAAAAAGCATATAATTCATTGATTATTCTTACTTTTAATAGTATATTATTATTAAAGAAAGGCATTAGGTGGATTATGTCAAAAATAACTATAGAAGGTGGACATCAATTATCTGGTGAAATTAAAATAAGTGGTGCTAAAAATAGTGCAGTCGCACTTCTTCCAGCATCAATATTAGCTAATAAAAAAAGTGTTATTTATAATGTACCAGAAATTAAAGATATAGATTATTTAATAAAAATAATGGAACTTTTAAATTGTAAGATAGAACATAAAGAAGATGCATTATATATAGATTCATCAGAAATAAAAAACATTCCAATTCCTGAAGAATTAAGTGTACAAATGAGAGCATCTTATTATTTTATGGGAGCATTACTTGCAAAATTTGGTCATGTAGAAATATCTTTTCCAGGTGGATGTAATATAGGAGCAAGACCAATAGATATTCATATTAAAGGTTTTGAAGAATTAGGTGCTAAAGTAGAAATAAATAAAAATAGATATAGTATAACTGCTAAAAAATTAATAGGTAAAAAAATATATTTTGATTTTCCAAGTGTAGGAGCAACAATAAATATAATGTTAGCAGCAACTGGAGCAGAAGGGACAACTATTATAGAAAATGCAGCTATGGAACCTGAAATAGTTAATGTTGCTTCGTTCTTAATAAATATGGGATTTAAAGTACGTGGAGCAGGTACTAAAAGAATAGAAATAGAAGGATGTCCAAAAGTAAAAGATGGAGTAATTGAAGTATTTCCAGATAGAATAGAATGTGGAACATTTGTAATAATGGGAGCATTACTTGGAAATAATTTAAAAATTAAAGGAATAATTAAAGAACATATAGAAGCGTTACTTATGAAATTAACAGAAATAGGTGTTAAATATAAAATAGAAGAAGATGTAATGACAATTTCTAAATGTGAAAATATTAAACCTACTTATATAAAGACTTTAGTATTTCCAGGTTTTCCAACAGATTTACAACAACCAATGACAACTCTATTAACACAAGCTAAAGGTAAATCAATAATAGAAGAAACTTTATATGAAAATAGATTCAAAAATACATATGATTTAAATAGAATGGGTGCAATTACTAATGTATTATCATTACATAAATTAGAAATAACAGGTCCTAGAAAATTAAAAGGAACAAAAGTAATAGCAACTGATCTTCGTGGTGGAGCTTCTTTGTTAATTGCAGGATTAATAGCAGAAGGGACAACAGAAATAGAAAGTTGTGATGTTATATTAAGAGGATATAGTCATATAACATCAAAATTAAAATCAATAGGTGCTAAAATAGAAATAACTGAGTAAACTTTAATAGGTGATTATCTATGAAAAGAAAAATACTAGTTATTTTTTTATTGCTTATACCATTATCTTATCTTATATATAAAATTACTTTTAATGAAACAAAAGATATTTTAGTTTTTGGAGATAATTATTTATTAACAAAAGAAAATAGTTCATACTTAGAAAATTTAGATAGAGATAAATATAATATAAATACGTTTACTTATGATAATATAACATATAAAGAAATGCTAAAAAAAATAAAATCTAATGATTATATAATAATTAAAAATAAAGAAGTATATTTAAATCAATTAATATCTAAAGCAGAATATATAATAATTAATGCTAATAATAAAGAATATTTTAATAAATGTAAAAAAAATGATAATATAATAAAAAATTATAATGATTTTATAAATAATGATATAACAAATCTATATAATTTAATTAATAAAATATCAAATGCTAAAATAATAGTAATAGGAAATTATTGTAAAATAGATAAAAATGAAGAAACAAAATTTGTAATAAAAAATAAAAAAATAGAATTTATAGACTTATTTAATAAATATAAAGATAAAAAATTACAAACACAAATATACAATAATCTAACTAATATTATAAATAAAAACTAGAAAAGCAACGATTTTACTTGATTTTTAAAAAAAATGTCTGTATAATACTAAACGAAGTTATTTCTATAACTATCAATTAGTTATGGCGAGGAGGATAAGAAAATATGAAAAAGGGAATACATCCAGTACAAAAAGTATGTAAAGTTAAATGTGCTTGTGGAAATGAATTTGAAGTTAAATCAACAAAAGATGAAATACAATTAGAATCTTGTAATAAATGTCATTCATTCTATACAGGAAAATACAAAACAGTTAAAACTGGAAATGTACAAAAATTTAAAGACAAATATGGAATCACTGATTAATAGTGATTTTTTATTTAAGAGGTTAAAATATGAAAATTAATAATCAAGAAGTTAATATAGATGATTTATTTAATCAAAAATATATGCATAAAGAAATAAATAAGGGTATATATTTATCAGATTATCAAATGGAAGTATTATTAAAATATGGTATAGATGCTACTAAATGTGGGAGTATCAATGAACTTATTTATCAAATTGATGAAGTATTAGACGAAGAAGATGAAGAAGATTTAGATATAGTATCAAGAGAAATAAATGAATTTAATTATTATCATAATACTAATAAATAAAATTAATCTGGGGGTAAAATATGATAGATGAAAAATTAAAATTAATAATAGAAAAATTCTTAAATAATACAGATATTAAAGATTATATTGGAATAATAGTTTATGGTAGTTATGTTAAAGGAACTTCAAATGAATTATCAGATTTAGATTTAATGATTATAAAAGATAATTACGATTCTATTGATTGTGGAAGTATTAATATTGATAATATTAGAGTTGAATACTTTATAGAACCAATAAAATATTTATATGAAAAATCTAAATCAGAAGTAGAAAATAATGATCCATCACATTTAACTAAATTTAGAACTGCAAAAATATATTGTGATAAAGATGGTAAAATTGAAGAATTTTTATCTTTTATAAAAAATATTTATGAAACAAAAATAAATCAAACTTTTGACGAATATGATAAATTTTCTATATTTTCAATTAAAAATAGATTAGAAGATTTATATGTTTTAATAAATGATGTAAGTTTTTATTCAGTATATTTTTATACTTTAGAAAAAATTAGATTAGAATATTCAAAAATAAAAGGAATAATAGAACTTCCTTTTACTAAAATAGAAAGACTTTATACAGATCAAGAATATGCAAAAAAATATATTAATTCAGAAATACATAATTTACCAGATGATGAGTTTATTTCTAAATATTTAGAATGTTTAAAAATAGATAATCCTGAACTTATGTATAACAAAATAAATGAATTATATGATTATGCATTTAATAATTTAGATTTTGATTCATCATCATTTATATTAAAATTTAAGAAAAATCCACCATTTAAATTATAATTATTAGATTGAAAAAAATATACTTTTTTGCTATCATATAATTATGAAAAATAAGAATATAATATATATAATTGGTTTTATGTTAATAACATTAATCATAGCAATAATGTATTTATTTAGATATAGTACCATTACAATCAATAAAGATTTATTAAATACAAAATGGTATAAATATAATAATACAACTGGTTACTATGATGTTTTTGAATTAACAGAAAATAGCTTTAATTATTATAAAGCAGATAATACAAACAATCCTAATGAATATGATAATTGTAAAAATTATAGATATAATAAAATGACAAAAACTTTTACATTAGATTGTAATAAAAAAGTAAAAATATCTAGTTATTCAAAAGATAAATTAGTACTTGAAATAGATAATAAACCACAAACATTCTTTAATAATATAAATGCATCTATTAATTATGAATTTGAACTTGTTTTTGGTAAAAGTATGATAGATTATAAAAAAGAAAAATCTCAAATATTAGAAACTATTAAAATAAATGAACAAAAATTATTAGAAGTATTAAAAGAAAATGAATATTCTAAAATAATATTTATGGGTGATAAATGTACAAGTGTAGATTGTGTTCTTTCACTTGATATAATAGAAAAAAATAATACTCAAACAATAAATATGTATTATTTTGATTATTCAGACATTACAAATCAATTATTAAATAAATTAAATCAAATAGATAATAAATTTGAACGAGATTTAAATTTTTATAATGGATTATATCCAAGAATAATTATTGTTAAAAATAATAAGTTAGTTGATACATATGAACTTCAATGTCAAGGATTTAATTGTAATAAGTATAATATTAATGAATTTTAAGATATAAACACCTTATTTTCACTAAAATTTCATAATATAATATTATATTAATTGTGTAGAGGTGAAATATAGTATGAAAGTATTGATTGTTGATGATGAAAAATTAATAAGAGATGTTATAAAAGAATATTGTATTGGAAATAAATATGATATTTTAGAAGCAGAAAATGGTGTTGAAGCTGTAGAAAAAGCAGCAGATGCAGATATCATTATAATGGATATTATGATGCCTAAAATGGATGGCTTTTCTGCATATAAAATAATTAAAGAAAGATATAATACTCCAACTATAATGTTATCAGCTCGTGGTGAAGAATACGATATTCTAGCTGGATTTGATTTAGGTATAGATGATTATATGACTAAACCATTTAGCCCAAAAGAATTAATGGCTAGAATAAATGCAGTCATCAAAAGATATAGGGGAGAAGATAGTACATTTGTATATAAAGATTTAAAAGTAGATTTTTTAGGTCATTCAGTTTATATAAAAGGTGAAGAAGTACCACTAACACCAAAAGAATACGATTTACTTGTATATTTTATAAATAATAAAGGTATAGCTTTATCAAGAGAACAATTATTAAACAATGTATGGAATTATGATTATTTAGGTAATGATAGAACTATAGATACACATATAAAAATGTTAAGAAATAATTTAGGAGAATACAGAAATTTAATAACAACTGTAAGAAGAATGGGGTATAAATTTGAAATCAAAGATAGTAAATAAATTTAGTAAAATAAGAAACATGATTTTAGCTTCTTTTATATGTCTTATAGCAATAATTTTATTGCTACTTTTCTTGATGCAAATTGTTTCATTAAATAAATATTATGAAGTATATAAGACAAAACAACTTTCATCTATTGTAGAAAAAATAAAGAAAGAAGATAAAATAAGTACTGAGTATTTAGAAAATATAGCTTATGATAATGGTATTTGTATATCTATAGTAGAACATGGTAATAAAACACCTATATCTACAATTTATAACAGAGGTTGTATTTTTAGTGATAAAAAAAGTAGTTATAATTATATAGATAAATTTATAACAAGTAATAAAGAAGAAGAAACATATTTATTAGAAAATACTAGATATAATAACAAAACATTAATAAAAGCATTAAAATATGATGATGAAACATATATATTTTTAAATACATCAATAGAACCTTTAGATTCATCAATAACATTAATTAAAAGTCAATATGGATATATATTATTAGTATTATTTTTAGTATCTGTTTTAATGGCATTATATTTATCAGATAAAATTTCAAAACCAATAACTGAACTTAGCGATTCTGCTAAAAAATTAGCAAAAGGAAAGTTTGATACTAAATTTGAAACAACAAGTGAAATAGAAGAAATAAAAGAATTATCAAATGCACTTGAACTTGCTAAAGATGAACTTTCTAAAACAGATGAATTAAGAAAAGATTTAATGGCAAATGTAGGTCATGATTTAAGGACACCGCTTACTATGATTAAAGCATATGCTGAAATGAGTAGAGATTTAGAAACTCAAACAGAAGAAAAAAGAAAAGAAAATATGAGTATTATAATTGAAGAAACAGATAGATTGAATGTTTTAGTTAGTGATATATTAGATTTATCTAAATTACAATCTAATACTTATGAATTAAAAATAGAAGAATTTGATTTAATAGAACTAATAAAAAATATTATTAAAAGATATTATATACTTATTGATAGTGAAGGTTATATATTTGAATTTAATAATAAACAAGAGAAAATAATAGTTAGTGCTGATAAAAAAAGAATAGAACAAGTAATATATAATCTTATTAATAATGCAGTAAATTATACTGGTAAAAATAAGAAAGTATATATAAATGTAAAAGAAAATAAAAATAATGTTAGAGTTGAAATTAAGGATACAGGAAAAGGTTTAGATAAAGAAGAAATAGATAAAATATGGAATAAATATTATCATAATGAGAAAAAACATAAAAGAAATACATTTGGTACAGGACTTGGACTTTCTATTGTAAAAACAATTCTAGAAACACATGGATATAAGTATGGAGTTAATAGTGTAAAAGGAAAGGGAACAACATTTTATTTTGAGATTAACAAATCTAAATAATTTTGCTATAATAGAGAAAAGAATATTTAGGAGAAATTATGAAGACTTATGTTTGTAAAAATTGTGGATATATTGAAACAAAAGATGAATTAGAAGATGATTATGTTTGTCCAAAATGTAATGCTTTAAAAGACTCATTTGAAGTGTTTGAAGAAAATTTGGCAGAAAATGAAATAGATGCTATTGTTGATTCTGTTATAGAAGATGCAATAGAAAATAACAAACCATCAAAAATAATTAATGATACAAATGAAGAAGAAAAAAGTATTAGAATTAGTGAATATAATCATGCTATTTCTAGAATACCTGAAAAATGTATTAATTGTGGACAATGTAAAAAAACGTGTGAAAATATAGTTAATTTAAGATATGATCTAAATAAATGTAAAGAACCAATATGTATAGCTTGTGGACAATGTATTTTAAATTGTCCAACTGGAGCATTAACACCAAAATATGATTATAAAGAAGTAAAAGAAATAGTAGATGCCAATGATAAAATAGTAGTAGCAATTATATCTCCTGCAGTTAGAGTATCAATTGGAGAATGTTTTGGATTAGAACCTGGTGCAAATTCAGAAAAAAAATTAGTAAGTGCATTAAAACAATTAGGTTTTGATTATGTATTTGATACAGCATTTGGAGCAGATTTAACTGTACTTGAAGAAGTTGCTGAATTTACAGAAAGATTAAAAAATAAAAAAGCTTTACCACAATTTACTAGTTGTTGTCCAGCATGGGTTAGATATGCAGAAATATACCATCCAGAATTATTAGAGAATTTATCAACTTGTAAAAGTCCAATTGGTATGCAATGTGCAATTATAAAAAGCTATTTTTGTGAAAAGAAAGGATTTGATCCTGCTAAAATAGTAACAGTTGCAATAACACCATGTACAGCTAAAAAAATGGAAGCTCGTGAATATACATTAAATATAGATTATGTATTAACAGCCAGTGAAATAGAATTATTATTGAAAGAAGAAGAAATTAAATTAGATGAACTAGAAGATAAAGACTTTGATCAAATAATGGGCGAAAGTAGTGGAGCCGGAGTAATATTTGGAGCAACTGGTGGTGTTTGTGAATCAATTATTAGAACATTATATAAAATAATGACAAAAAGAAATTTAACAAAGAATGCTCTTAGATTTGAAAGCTTAGAAGGATTTAATGGTATAAAAGAAGCAAATATAATAATTGGCAAATCAAAAATTAAAGTAGCAGTTGTACAACAAATGGAAAATTTAGAAAAATTATTAGAAAATGATTATTATAAAAATTTTCATTTAATAGAAGTTATGAATTGTAAAGGTGGATGTATTGGTGGTGGTGGACAACCATTATGTCAAATACCTAAATTAGATGAATATAGAGAAAAGAGAAGTAAAGGATTATTTAAAATAGATGAGTCAAGAGCAGTAAGAAGTGCACATGACAATACAGAAATAAAAATGCTATATAAAGAATATTTAAAAAATCCAATGAGTGATATAAGTTTTAAATTACTTCATACTTCATTTTCAGATAAAAGTAATCTATTAAATGATAAAAATAAAAAGTAGAAAATTTGACAAATATTTACAATTTTTTACTTTTTTTAATTTTTTTTAAAAAAAGTGTTGACATTATAAAATATTATTGATACAATAGACTTGTCCAATAGAGATAATATAAATATTTAAAATCTATATATCTTTATTAAATTTAAATATTTAATTTAGATTGATGATATTTTGATATTATATATTATCATAGTGAAAAAATTCTATAAATATTTATTATCTTATAGATATAAATATTATAATGAATTTATATGTTTATGTTAGCATTAACTTGTTAATGTTTATATATGAATAGTTATATTATTTTAAAAAAATGTTTATAAGAAATAAATAATCTTATTAATTTAAGATATAGAATACTTATCTACTAAGGACAAATGATATATCGTTGAGAAAGTTAAACTCAAAATGATAAGGAATTATGCTAAATACTGATAATATTTAGGAATATTTATATTAAAGTAATAAAACTTTAATATAAATGATTATAATTGTTTTTTCAGAAACTCGAAGCAATCAAGTTTTATCAGGACTGGTTGCTTTTTGTGTATAAGGAAGTGATTTTATGAGATATATTTTAATATTTGGTGTAACTATTATTTTGACATTATTAATATTATTTTATCCACAAAAATATTTAGCAAAATATGAAAATGAAATTAATATTGAATATGATTTTAAAGATGAAGGATATAATTGGAATTATGATATTAATAATGACAATATAGTTTTAAAAGAAAATAATGGTGATAAATGGACATTTATACCAAATAAGAATGGAACATCTACAATTACATTTACATATTCTAAAGATGATAATATAAAATATAAAATAACATATGATTTAAAAATTAAAGGTAAAAAAATATATTGGTTAAATGGAGAAGGATCTGGATTGTTTAGTTATCCTAATCCTTATTAAAAAGCTTATAAATATACATATTAATTTAAAAATATGTATATTTTTTTATTTAATTGTGTTATTATATAATTAGAGGTGATATGTAAATGGAACCATATAAAGCAAAAAAATTACCAATTAATTATGAATTAACACCTGAATTATTAAAACTTTTATGCGAAACAGAAGAAATATATGGTGAATATAAGGGTTTTCTAAGAAGTATGTCATATGATTATAAATCATTCTTAGAATGTGCTTTTATTAATGATACATATTATTCATTTAAATTGGATGGAAGTAAATTTGATAAAGAATATATGTTTCATATGCCATATATGAATGAAAGTAATGATGTAACACAAGTAAATAATTTAAAAAGGGCATTCTTATTAGGAATATCAGGTGCCGCTAATGGAAATATAGATATAGAACTTCTAAATAAAATTAATAAAATATTATTTCAAAATTGTAAAAAAGATAATAAAACTAAAGGTAGTGGAAAATTTAGAAAAATTCAAAATTATTTATTAAAACCTGGTATTGCTGGATCTAGTGTTTCATTTATTCCACCAGTATATACAGAAATAAATGACTTAATGAAAAATTTAGTTGAATATATAAATAATAATACTGATCCAAATTTTATATCAACAATAATTACACATTTTCAATATGAAAAAATACATCCATATGTATCAGGTAATGGTAAAATAGGTAGATTACTTATACCAATTCAATATTCATTATATAAAAAAGAACCACCAATTTTATTTATTTCTCAAAGTTTAGACAATCTTAAAAACACATATTTTACACTTCTTAGTGGAGAAGTAGAAGAAGATATAAATAAATTTATAAAAACAATATTAGAATGTATTATCGAACAATGTACAATAAATATTAAAAAAATTAAAAAATTAAATAAAATATATGAACATGATTATGAAGAATTTAAAAGTACTATTGGTGGGTCTACAATATATAAAGTATATCCAGTAATAGTTAAAAGAATAGTATTTACTACTAATGATTTAGTAAGTGAATGTAAATTACATATAAATTCAGTTAATAAAGTGTTAAATAAATTAGTAGAAAGTGGATATTTAATTAAAGAAAAAAAGAAAGGTACAAAACGTGTAACTTTCTGCTATAAAAATATGTATGATGTATTTATTAATAATTAATATCTTCAAGATAAGATATTATTGGTATAAAATAATTAATATTATTAGGAGTTATATTTTCAAAATAAATATAGACTCCTTTTTTCTTTTTATTTATATTTTCAATTAAACTTTCAAAGTTTCTTTTATTTATATTCATATAATGTGATAAAAAATCAATATTCTTATTATATTTATACATTAACAGTTCTTTATAATTATTATCTAAATCATTAATATTGTTATCAAAAAGAAATGAATTAAATTCACTATTAATTGTTAATACTATTATATATGTAAGCTCATTTGAACTAATTTTTAAATACTTTTTTAAGTAAGTGATATAATTATCTATTTTATATAGAAACATCTCTAATTTAGTTATTTTATTGCTTTTAAATATATTAATATTAGTTTCTATTAAATAATTATCAATATTTTCTATTAATTTACTAATATTTTCATTCTTTAAAACACTTAATAATCTTTTTTTATTTTTAATATAGGTTTTATTTAACATTTCATCAATCATCATTATCCTCCAAAAACTTATCAATTGGAACTTTAAGTATTATAGATATTTTATATAAATTAATAATTCCAATTCCTTTAATAGTTTTTTCACTTTCTAAACTACTAATTAATGAAACAGAGACATCAGCTTCTTCAGCAAGTTTTTCTTGAGTCATCTTTCCTATATTTATATTATAAAATTTTCTATATTTTTTTATGTTTTTTCCTATTATTTTATACAATTCTTGCTGATTCATAAGAATTCACCTACCTAATTATAAAATATTTATCTAATAATGTATAGTATCACATTACATTAATATTTTATGAAAATGTGTACAATTAAATTGGGTGAAAATATGACAAGATTTAAAAGAGACTTTAATTTTGATAGTGATTTTATTAAAACAGTTGCATACAATGTTATTAAATATAGAAAATTAAATAAAATTACTCAAGAGCAATTAGCCCTAGATATAGGAGTATCACCTGAGTTTATTAGAAAATTTGAAAGTACAAAAGGAAGTGAAGGTTTATCTTTAGCTTCTTTATATAAAATATCAATAGTTTTAGATACTAGCATGGACAAGTTCTTTGAATCAATTGAAGAAGAATAATTATCTATCTATAAAAAATTTTTCTATTGGTACTTCCAATATATTACTTATTTTATACAAATTATAAATACTTATCCCTTGATAAGTTTTTTTACTTTCTAAATTACCAATTAGAGAAGTTGAAACATTAGCAATTTCAGCTAGATTTTCTTGTGTTAATTCTTTTTTATTAAGACTATATAATTTTCTATAATATCTAATATTTTTTCCAATAATGGCATATAAATCTTTTTCATTTTTAAATATGTATTCTTTTTCCATTGTGTTCTCCTACTATAATATTTTGCCATTATTTAAAAATTTTAACCATTTACTGTGAGTGAGAAATTATTTTTAAGAGAAACAATTTATGTAAATATTTAAATTTTTCTTGAAAATAATATAAAAATGTTGTATTATTATTACCGCGTACCAAAGGGGATGAAATTATGGATAAAATAATTAATTTTGCAGTAGTAGCACATGTTGATGCTGGAAAAAGTACACTAGTTGATGCTTTATTAAAACAAAATGGTGTATTTAGAGAAAATGAACAAGTTGTAGATTGTGTTATGGATAGTGGAGATTTAGAAAGAGAAAGAGGAATAACTATCACTGCTAAAAACTGTGCTATTAGATACAAAGGTTACAAAATGAATATAGTAGATACTCCAGGACATGCTGATTTTTCAAGTGAAATTGAAAGAATTATTAAAACAGTTGATACTGTAGTATTATTAGTAGATTCAGCAGAAGGTCCAATGCCTCAAACAAGATTTGTATTAAAAGAAGCATTACAAAATGGACTTAAACCTATATTATTTATTAATAAAATAGATAAAAAAGATGCAAGAAGTGAAGAAGTTGTTAATATGACTTTTGATTTATTCTGTGAACTTAATGCTACAAATGAACAATTAGATTTTAAGATTATATATGGAATTGCAAAAGAAGGTATAGCAAAGTATGAAGAAAATGATGATAATAATGATATAACACCACTTCTTGATACAATTATTGAAACAACTAAGCCATTTGAAGGAAATGAAAATGATCCATTACAATTTCAAATTTCATCATTAGACTATGATGATTACATTGGTCGTCTTGGAATTGGTAGAATTAATAAAGGTAAAATTACTACAGGACAAAGCGTAACAATTTCTAAAAATGATGGTACTGTTGTAAAAGAGAAAATAACTAAAATATTTGTAAATGAAGGTATTAAGAAAAAAGAAGTAAATACTGCATATTATGGAGATATCGTAACTATTGCAGGTTGTCCTGATATTTCAATTGGTGATACAATTTGTGATAATGATCATATTGATCCACTACCAAGTATTGAAATAGAAAAACCAACTCTATCAATGAACTTCTTAGTAAATACTAGTCCTTTTGCAGGTAAAGTTGGAAAATTTGTAACATCTAGACATTTAAGAGATAGATTAATGGCAGAACTTGAAAGAAATGTAGGACTTGAAGTAGAAGAATTACCTAATGGAGATGGATTTAAAGTTTCTGGTCGTGGTGAACTTCACTTATCAATATTGATTGAAAATATGAGAAGAGAAGGATATGAACTTGGTGTATCAAAACCAGAAGTTATATTTAAAGAAATAGATGGTCAAAAACAAGAACCATTTGAAAAAGTTGTTATTAACGTACCTAATGAATATTCTGGAACAATTATTAGTGATTTAAGTGAAAGAAAAGGTACTATGGAATTAATGGAACCAGCTGAAGAAAATTATGTAAGATTAGAATTTTCTGTTCCAACAAGAGGTTTAATTGGATATAGAAGTAATTTCATTACAAATACTAAAGGTGAAGGTATTATGGTTAGAAGCTTTGAATCTTATAAACCATATGCAGGTGAAATAGCTTCTAGAAAAAATGGAGTACTAGTATCTATGGAAAGTGGAAAAACATTTGGTTATGCACTTTATAACTTATTAGATAGAGGTACTATGATAGTAGAACCATCAGTAGATGTATATTCTGGTCAAATAGTTGGTATTAATAATAGAGAAAATGATTTAAATGTAAATCCATGCAAAAATAAAGAATTTTCAAATACACGTTCAACAAGTAGTGATGAAGCAATAGCTCTTCCAAGACCAAAAACATTTACTTTAGAAGAAGCACTTGAATTTATTGAAAGTGATGAACTTGTAGAAGTAACACCTGATGCTATTAGATTAAGAAAGAAAATTCTTGATGAAAAAGAAAGATTTAGAAGTCATAGATAATAAAAATAGGATAAATAAATTATCCTATTTTTTAAGTTTAAATTTATAAATTATTTTAGCTACTGTAAATATAATATCATCACTATTCTTTATAGCAATTTTTTTACCAATAGCTTTTCCACCAACAGTGAGAGATGATACTATTGAACTTATTATTAATGTTGTTAAAATAGTTGAAATATTTAATGAATTTGAAATATATATTCCAATAATAGCACTAATAGAACCACTAACTATACCACATATATCTCCAATAACATCATTACATACACTAGCAATTCTACTTGAATTTTTTATTAAATAAACTCCTTCTTTAGAGCCTTTTATCTTTTTAGAACTCATAGAGTGAAATGTAGATTCATTAGCAGTTAGTACAGCAGTACCAATTATATCAAATATAATACCTATAAAAATAAATATAATTGCAACTAATAATAAAATAAAAATATTTTCGCATTTATTTGTAATGACATTTGATATACTATTAAAAATTATAGCTATAAAAAAAGTCATTAAAAATGCTTTAATGATCCAATTATCTTTTTTCATTTTTAATAAACTCCCTTTAAAAAATTTGTATGGATTATTATAAATTAATTTTACGGCTTTGGTCGAGTTGAATTTCTCTAATATCTACCCTTAGTTACCTGTAGGCAATTTCTTTTTAAAGATATTAATCATAAGTTACCTTGTATGATCACTCGATCACCACTTAGTCCGCACTTCAATCTTTATAATAAAGACACACTAGAGGTTTTCCCAAACAAACATATGACACTTTTATTCGCTTTTGCAATTTATTTTTCAAAAAGTAATTATCCCAACAAATCACTCACGACATGTGCATATCATCACTTCACGGATTGAAAAAAGGATTACATATACATGCCATTGCATATTTTCCTTAAATCTAAAATTATATATTCACCCCAATCTGGGCGAAAGAAGCAAAATATATAAAGTTCCTTCTTGCACAATTAATGGATTTTTAGCCCCATCTTCTAGTGGTATGGTTGACTAGCATAATGCTCCATACGAATAACATTATATCATAAAACTCTTAAAATGTCAAAAATCACACTATAGAGTATAATTAATAATATTAATTTAAATTTAAAAAAATTACTAAATTATATACATTATTTAATAAAAATATAGTAAAAAAATAAAAATAATAAAATATTATATATTTAAAAATATTAAAAATCATAGTTTTTATTTATATTTTTTTCTAAAAAAAATATTGTTAAATGGAACTTTGTGTGCTATAATACTTTCGAACGAAAAGTTCCTTGCTTCATTTAGAAGCCGTTTAGACCAAAAGGAGGTGTAATAATGAACAAATATGAGATAATGTTTATTGTTAAGACTGATATTGATGAAAAAGCACAAAAAGATACAGTATCTGCTTTTGAAAAAGTACTTACTGATATGAAAGCTAAAGTAGTTAATACTAAGGATATGGGACAAAAAAAATTAGCATATCCAATTAACAAACAACTAAGAGGTAATTATTATGTATTTAATGTAGAAGCATCAGCTGCTGCAGTAAAAGAATTTGATCGTAAAGCAAAAATCGATGAAAATATCTTAAGACATATTATCATAAGAGAAGAGGAGTAGTTTATGAATAAAATTATTTTAGTTGGTAGACTTACTAAAGATCCAGAATTAAGAACTACAAGTGCTGGCTTTAATACTGCAAATTTTACTGTAGCTGTAAATAGAAATTTTAAAAACAAAGATGGAAATTATGATGCAGACTTTTTACCATGTGTAGCATTTAGACAAACAGCAGACTTTATATCTAAATATTTTAAAAAAGGAAATATGATTTGTTTAGATGGAAGAGTTCAAGTTAGAAATTATGATGCTCAAGATGGAACAAAAAGATATGTAACAGAAGTTATTGTAGAAAATGTAGAATTTGTTGGTGGAAAAAATGATTCAATGAATAGTGCAAATACAACTGATAATAGTTATGTAGATGCACCAAGTGAACCACCAATCGATGTAATGCCAGAATTTGATATTCCAAGTTCAGATCCTTATGAGAATTACGATAAAGAAGTATCATTGAGTGACAATGATTTACCATTTTAATTAAGGAGGAAATAATGGCTGAATTTTATAGAAGAAAAAAAGTATGTCAAATGTGTGCTGGAAAACCAGTAGATTATAAAGATGTTGCAATTGTATCTAAATATATTAATGAAAAAGGTAAAATTTTACCTAGAAGAATGACAGGTGCATGTGCTAAACATCAAAGACATATTGCAAATCAAATAAAAAGAGCAAGATATATGGCTTTATTACCATATACAAAATAAATATCTTAAACAATTAGCAAATAAAAATAATAGTTATAAAAACTATTATTTTTTTATGAAAAATTAATCACGATTTCTAATTGCTATTAATCTAAGTATTTGAAGTGCCATTGCAAGGAATCCTGCAACATAAGTAAATGCAGCAGCTTTTAATACTTTATTAGTACCTTTAGTATCATTTTTACTCATTAATCCACATTTTATTAACTCTTCTTTAGCTCTTTTAGAAGCATCAAATTCAACAGGTAATGTAATTAATTGAAATAATAAACCTACCATTAATAATAGTATACCTATATCAATCAAATTAATATAACTAGAAACAATACCTAAAATAATAAATATTGATGAAAATCTTGATGTGAAATTAACTACTGGAACCATAGCTGTTCTAAATCTCAAAAATCCATAATTCTCTTTATCTTGAATAGCGTGTCCACATTCATGAGCAGCTACAGCTACTGAAGCAATTGAACTTTCAGAATATATTTTATCAGATAAATTAATATGTTTAATAGCTGGATTATAATGATCTGTTAATTCTCCTTGTACTTCACCAATACTAATATTATTAAGTCCATTCTTATCTAAAATCATTCTAGCAACATCTTTACCAGTTAAATTCATACTATTATTTATTTTAGAATATTTTTTATAAGCTGAATTAACTCTAGCTTGAGCAATTAAAGGTATTATTAAAAAAAATAAAAAATACAATTCATCCATTTTCTTCACCTAATATTATTCTACCATTATTTTATAAAATAATAAAGGTCTTAGTTAGTTTTAAATCCAATATAATTATTATTTTTAATATCAAAACATTCTTTTATAAACGTATTACTAACACTTATTTTATCTTTTTTAGCTCTTAATTTTTTTATTTCATTATTAATTTTAGTTGCTTTTTTAAAATTTTTATTTCTTATTGAATTTTCTTTTTCATTTAATAATTCTTTTATTTTTAAATCTTTAATATAATTATTTTTATTATCATTTAATAATTTTGCTTTAGTACATATTTTATCTAATATATCTAAGCTTTTATCTGGTTCATATTTGTTTTTTAGATATTTATGTGATAAATTAACTATTAATTTTATTTGATCATTATTTATTGATACATGATGAAAATCTTCATAATATTTTTTTGTATTTTTTAATATATCAATTGTATCATTAATAGATGGTTCATTTATTTCAATTTTATAGAATCTTCTATTTAATGCTTTATCAACTAATATAGTTTTATTATATTCTTCTAAAGTAGTAGCTCCAATGCATTTAATTTTATTTCTAGCTAAATATGGTTTCATTATATTAGAAGCATCTATTGCTCCTTCAGCACCACCAGCACCTACTAATGTATGAATTTCATCAATAAATAAAATTAAATTTGGATTTGATTCAAATTCTTTAATTAATACTTGCATTTTTTCTTCAAATTCACCCCTGTATCTAGTTCCACTAATTAATTCAGCAAGATTAACAGAAATTATTTTTTTATTTAATAATTCTTCTGGTACTTTCTTTTCATTAATTCTATATGCAAGTTCTTCTACTAAAGCAGTTTTACCAACTCCAGCAGGACCTATTAATATTGGATTATTTTTATTCTTTCTACATAAAATTTCAATTATTTCATTTAATTCTTTTTCACGAGCTATTACATTTTCATGATATAATTTATTTTCTTCATTTAAATTAATTCCATAAGTAATTTTATTATCATTAATTAAATCTTTATATAATTTTCTTATATCAATATTAAGATTATTTAGTATTGTAAAAGCTATTCCTTCACCATTCTCAATTAATCTTAAAAATACTTTCTTAGAGTTAATTATATTATCTTCACAAGACATTAATAATATTCTTTTAAATAATGGTGTATATAATAGAATATCTGTATTAGATTTAACTTTAATATTTTTTACTTCATTAAAAAAGATATCATAAGTAAGATTATATTTATTGCATATCTTTTTAATTTCATTACTATTTTTTAATATAGATAAAATAAAATGTTCTGTACCAATATATTTATAATTTAAATTATTAGCTTCAATTTCACTACCTTTTAATATTTTAATTAATTCATAATCATAATTTATCATAGTAATATTATGAGATAAAACTTGTAAAAAATTACAAAAAAAAGAATGTTTTTAAAACATTCTTAATTTATATATTTTATATATAAAGTGCAACTAAAGAAATAACTAATACTAGTGCTAATAATATAAGAACAAATTTCCAAGTTTTCTTAAGCCATTCTTTATAAGAAATTCCAAGATAACTTAATCCTAGTACTAATAATGCACTTGTTGGAGCAACAAACATTGTAACTCCATATATACCTTGTGATAATAATGATACAACTGCAGTATTATTTATTGTAGACATAACTGCTGGAAGTACATAATTAATGAAGTAAATAATATCTACATTAAATAATGAGCCTAAAGCAATTGATATAGTACTAGTGAAAATAGTTGCTATTTTAAATTTACTTAATAAACTTAAAATACTAGTTTCAATAGTAGTAAAGAACATTGTATTACCACAGAAATAAACTACTGTATAAGCAAGTACAACTAGTAATGCTGGAACCATTAATTGTTTAGCTCCTTCATACATTGCTTCAAATGTACCACTTAATTTTAACCTGTAACCAAGACCTAATATTATAGCAGCTATTATTGCTAGAACTGCCATTTCACCATAGCTCCAAGTTCCAAGTGCAGCAATACTTTTACCTAATATTGATGAGAATATAGCTGTTTCTTCCATACCATATTCAAATCCATTAGTAGTAATGTGAATAAATGGTAATTTTGGTGCAAATTCAGTAATTTTATCATGAATATTATTGAAAAATTCAATACCAAATGTACCTTCCCAATTAGTGCATCCTAAAATTAAAAATAAACATAATACACCAAGTACTATAAATATAGGGAAAATATGATGTTTAGTTTTAACCTTTTCACCTAAAAATAAGTCAGCATCTTCAGAATTGATTTTTTTATTTCTTGTAGCTTTATATAAGAAAAATACTAAAACTACAAATGATAGTGCGAATAATACAAGTTTAAATATAATAGCATTATTAAGTTCTACACCTAACATTGAATTAATTTGTCCAGTTGTACCATATCCTATTGTACTACCAATTGTACCAACTAGCATTGCTCCAAATGTAGCTAAACAAGCAGTTATTTTATCATATCCCATTGCTAATATAATAGCTATAATGAATGGAATAAAGATAAATAAACTAAATCCAAAATCAAATACAGAAGTTAATACAGCAATTAAGAATGCAACTATAATTAATACTGCTAACTCTCTACCTTTAAATATTTCTGCTATTCTTTCTACAAAGCTTCTATATGCACCTGATTTTTTAAGAACTCCATAAAGAGCACCTACAGATAAAATTAAAATTGCTATTTGCATAAAGTAAGCAAATGAGAATGAACCAAATAATAGTTGGAAAAAATCAAAAAATCCAATTTTATATTCAAATCCCATTTCAGCAATATCAGCATCTACAGATAAATAGCTTGCAGAAAAAATCCATGTTAATACCATTATTACTAATAGCATCCAAGTGATTATTTTGAATAATCCTGTTTTTTTCATCTTCTAAATTTCCTCCTTAAAAATATTATATAATAAAAAATACTAACATTACAAGAATTTGCTAGTATTTTTCATAGAAATTTCATTAAATATATTTAATATGTTCATATATTTTATTAATACATTTCATAAATTCATTTTCAGTTTTGCATGTAGCAAGTTCAACTTTAAGTTCCTTACTTTTTGGAATATATTTTAAATAAGCAAGAGCATGAGTTTTTATATCAAGTATGGCTTTTCTCTCGCCACAATTTTCTTTTAGTATATTATAATGTCGTACAATCATATCAACTCTTTCTTTATAACTTGGTTCATCTATTATATTATTATTTTCAACATATTCAACGCATTCTTTTATAAACCAAGGATTACCAATACATGCTCTTCCAATCATAACTGCATCACAATTAGTTTCATCTAACATTCTTTTAGCATCATAAATAGTTTTAATATCACCATTTCCAATAACAGGAATATTTACAGCTTCTTTTACTTCTTTAATCAAATTCCAATCAGCATTTCCAGTATAACCTTGTTCTCTAGTTCTTGGATGTATAGCAATAGCACTAGCCCCAGCTTGTTCTATAACTTTAGCAACTTCTACACAATTAATTGAATTTTTATCCCACCCAGCTCTTATTTTAACAGTAACAGGAATATTTACATTATTAACAACAGCAGAAACAATTTCATATATTTTATCAGGATTTTTAAGTAAACTAGATCCTGCTTGTGATTTTAAAGCAATTTTTGGTACAGGACATCCCATATTAATATCTAAAATATCAGGTTTAATGTTTTCACATACATATTTAGCAGCACTAACAAAAGTATCTTTATCACTTCCAAATATTTGTATACTAATAGGTCTTTCTTTATCATTTATTTTAAGTAAATCTAAAGTGTTTTTACTATTATAAATAATACCCATATTACTTACCATTTCACTATATATAAGACCTGAACCCATTTCTTTAATTATTGTTCTAAAACTTTCATTAGAAATGCCAGCCATTGGAGCAAATACTATTCTATTTTTAATTTCTACATTACCAATCTTCCACATATTCTTTTCCTCATAGATAATTTATCATTTAAAGAAAATAATTGCAATAAAAAAGTTTTCATTTAAGAAAACTTATTAATTCTATTATTCACTAGTATCTGTAGATGAACTTGGTTCTGGAGATTTTGCATTAGAAGTAATTTTACAATTAATATCTTGTGTTACAGATAAGAATTTATAACTTACTGTACCATCAGCATTATTTGTTGTTTCAGGAACTACTTGTGGTGTACAACTTATACCAGAAACAACATATCCATCACTAGCTTTTAAAGTAAATGTAACAGTTCCACCAGAAGTTATTGTAAACTCTTTAGCAGTTAATACTGATACTTCTTCAGGTATATCAGTTAATGCAACTTTATATTCCTTAGGTGTAACTTTAGAAAAGCTAACTGTACAAGTTGTATTATCTGTTAATTTATCAATTATTAATTTATTATTTTCTACTTTTCCTTCTTGATTATTAGTACAAGTAACTGTTGGTTTTTCATATCCTTCATGTGGTTCAACTATTGCTGAAATATTACCACCATAACTAGTATTTTCAGTTGTAGTTCCTTCACCATTTTTAACATTTATATCAACTCTTAATTCTTTAATAGAAAATGAAATTGTACATGCCATATTTTCAGTAACACCATTTATACTTAATGTATTTGTTGATTCATCCCAAGTAGCAGTTTTGTTATTTGAACAAGTAACTTCATTATCAGTGTATTCATATCCTTCATCAGGAGTTATTTTGAATTCTATATCTGAACCTCTTGCTACAACACTTGGATTAGTTGTTGTTACAACACCGCCTCTTGCATCAACTGTAACAGAATATTGTGAATTAACAAAATATAAACTACAAACACTTTCACTTTCACTTCCAGGATTAAATTTCCAATTAGTATCATCAAATTCGCCACTTACATTATTTGTACAACTAAATCTTGAAAATAAATATTTATTTTTACCTGTAGGATTACCTTCTTCATCTAGTAATTCTTCTTTTACAGGCATACTATCTACTTTAACATCATCTAAATAATATTCATAAGCTATTGCATTTTTATTATTAGATATATTAGCAACGTTATTTTTACTATGAACATAACCTACAGTAGCAGCTGCACTACTTGCTATAAATAATATCGAAGTAACTACTATCCCAATTTTATTCTTCATATAATAACCTCCATATACTTGCTATTATATATCAATTTTATAATTAATCTTTTATATTGTCAAGCTTTCAAAAGGCATGGTTTTTGTCGAAAAATGTACTTAAAAATAAAAAATCAATAAAATTAGTAAAAAATATCGTAAAAATAGTAAAAAATGTTTGACATTAAAATATACTTTTTATATAATATTCACGGTACATTTTAATGGAGATGCAATTTCTGTGGGATAGAAATGTCATAGTTGCAAATATGACCGCATTGATATTAAAGAAGGGAAAATATTATGAAAACATTTATGTTAAAAAAAGAAGACATTGAACATAAGTGGTATGTTATTGATGCAGAGGGTAAGAATTTAGGTAAAGTTGCTGCAGCAGCTGCTCATGTATTAAGAGGAAAAAATAAACCAACTTATACACCACATTTAGCTTGTGGAGATAATGTAATTATTATTAATGCTGAAAAAGTTAATTTAACTGGAGACAAATTAGATAAAAAGATTTATTATAATCATAGTGGATATCCAGGTGGATTAAGAGAAAGAACAGCTAGAGTAATGAAAGAAAAATATCCAGTAGAAATGGTAGAAAGAGCTGTTAAAGGAATGCTTCCTAAAAATAGACTTGGAAGAGAAATGTTTAGACAATTATTTGTTTATGCAGGTAGTGAACATAAACATGAAGCTCAAAAACCAGAAAGATTAGAGGTAAAGTAATATGGCTGAAAAAAATAAATATACTGCTATAGGTAGAAGAAAAAGAAGTGTAGCAAAAGTTACACTAACTCCTGGAAAAGGAAAAATTACTGTAAATGGTAAGGATGTTAATGAATATATGCCTTATAATACTTTAGTAATGGATTTAGTACAACCTTTAGAATTAACAGAATCAAAAGATAAATATGATATTGATGTAGTTGTTAAAGGTGGAGGTTTTTCAGGACAAACAGGAGCTATTAGATTAGGTATTACAAGAGCATTACTTCTTGCTAATGCTGAAAATAGACCAGTTTTAAAAGCTAATGGAATGGTTACTCGTGATGCTAGAATCAAAGAAAGAAAGAAATACGGACTTAAGAAAGCACGTAGAGCACCACAATTTAGTAAGCGTTAATATATTCAATGTTATAAAAGCTCATTTATTGAGCTTTTTTCTTTTAGTAAAATGTTAACTTTATAAAAAAATATTTAAAAAAATAATTAATAATGTTATAATCTTATCATAGGGAGAGTGTGATATGGCAGCAAAAGTATTTAGAACTATAGAAGAACAATTAGATATATTAAAAAGTAAAGGACTTACTATAAATGATTATGATAGTGCTAAAGAAATTTTATTAAGAGAAAATTATTTCTTTTTAAATGGATATAGATCTCCTTTTTTAGTAAATGGATCTAAAAGATTTATAGAAGGAAGTACATTTGAAGAATTATATGCTTTATTTACTTTTGATAGATACTTTAGAAATATTATATTTAAAAACTTACTTATAGTAGAAAATAACTATAAATCAATATTTAGTTATGTACTTAGTAAAAAATATGGATATAAAGAAAAAGATTATTTAAATGCTGATAATTTTGATAGAAGTAAAGAAAAAAATAAGCAAATAAATGATTTAATAAGAAAAGTAAAAAGACAAATTAGAATTAATGGATATCAACATACAGCAACATCTCACTATATTAATAATTATGGATATATTCCATTATGGGTAGGAGTTAAAGTCTTGAGTTTTGGTCTTATTGGAGAACTTTTCTCTATATTAAAACCAGATGATAGAGAAGAAATAGCTAGTTATTATAAAAATATAGATGCTGCTTCTCTTGGAGATTATTTATCAATACTTTCAAATTATAGAAATCTTTGTGCTCATGAAGATATACTTTATAATCATGAAACACAAAAAGCTATTAATGATACAAGATTTCATCTTGAACTTGATATACCTAAAGTAGAAGATGAATATATTTATGGTAAGCATGATATTTTCGCATTAATTATTATATTAAAAGATATGCTTACATTTACTGATTTTAAAATGATGATGAATGAAATAGATTATGAAATAGATTGGTTATCATCAAAATTAAAAAGTATAGATGTACAAAAAGTATTATATAGAATGGGATTCCCAGATAATTATAAACAAATATCTTATATAGAATAGGAGGACTATGAAAAAAACATTATCATATATTTTAAGTGGTGTAATATCTGCAATACTAGGTGCAGGAATAATGTATGTATTAATTTTATACGTTCCTTTTGGTAAAGAAGAATCACAAGAAGTTACAAATAAAGTAATAAGAGATGTTACAGTTACTGATAGTGGTATATCAGAAGGTATAGAAAATGTATATGATTCAGTAGTAGTAGTTGAAAATTTTCAAAAATCGCAACTAGCAGGAATAGGTTCTGGATTTATTTATAGTGATGAAGGATATATAATGACTAATCATCATGTTGTAGAAGATGCTAGTGAATTAAAAGTTATATTAATGAATGGTGAAACTTTAGAAGCAACATTAGTTGGAAGTGATGAATATGCAGATATAGCTGTAATTCAAATAGACAAAAAATATGCAACAAGTGTTGCTAAAATAGGTAGTAGTGAAAAAACAAAACTTGGAGATACTGTATTTACTATTGGTTCTCCTATGAGTGCAGATTATTATGGAACAGTTACTAGGGGAATACTTAGTGGTAAAAATAGAATGGTAGAAGTATCAGTAAGTTCATCTTCTAATGATTGGATAATGAATGTTATGCAAACAGATGCAGCAATTAATCCAGGAAATAGTGGTGGACCACTTTGTAATGTTAATGGTGAAGTAATTGGTATAAATTCAATGAAAATAGTACAATCTGAAATAGAAGGAATAGGCTTTGCAATCCCAATTGAAGATGCTATGGAATATGCAAATAAAATAGTAAATAAAGAAGAAATAAAAAGAGCTTATTTAGGTATTAGTATGGCAGATATATCAACTCCATCATATTATTTAAAAAGAGAAGGTATTACATTAGATAAATCTGTAACTTCAGGAGTAATAGTTTTAGAAGCAACATCTAATGGACCATCAGCAAAAGCTGGTATTCAAAAAGGCGATGTTATAGTAAAAATTGGTGATGTAGAAGTTAGTAATGTAGCAGAACTTAGATATTATTTATATAAACATGAACCAAATGAAACTGTTGATATTACAGTTATTAGGGGTACAGAATCAAAAGTATTTAAAGTAACTTTAGGAGAAAGCAATTAATAATAATTGCTTTTTTTAATTAAATACAAAACTAGTTTTTGCCTTAATAATGTTGTATAATTTAATTAGTAGGTGAAGTATATGAAAAAAGCATTAATGTACTCAATATTAATTTTTATAATTTTAATAATTATTAAATATGGATTTTCAAATTATACTATTTCTTATAAATTAAATAATTATGAAATAAAAGAAGTTTATAAAAACAAAAGATTTTATTATGAAATAAAAGATGAAAATAATACATTATATAATTTTGATATTTATTCAAAAAGAAAATTCTTTAAAACAAAAATTAGTAAAATAGATGTAATAGAAGATGAGAATTTTAAATGTATATATCCAACTATAAATGGTCAAAATACATATCCATTATGTTATTCTAATAATGAGTATATAGATTATAATTTAATTGATTCCCCATTATTATTAGAATACAAGCAAGAATTAATAAATGTAGATAAAGCTAATAAAGATTTTGTTTATTATAATAACTTATCTAATAATGAATATATTGCATTATGGAATTATAAAGGTTATATTGTAATGAATGGAAAATCTTATCAAAATGTTGAATTATTTAAAAAAGATAAATATGATAATTCACTAGCATATTTATTAAATGATACAATTTATATGGCAAATAATGATGAAGAGCATGAATATACATCATTAATAACATTAAATTTAACTAATCTTAATAAAGATAAAATTGATTTAGGATATACATTAGATTTTGATTCTTATATAGTAGGTAGTATTAAAAATAATTTATATATATTTGATAATAAATATTCAATTCTTTATGAAATTAATACTAAAAATAAAAAAGTTAAAATAATAGCTAATAATGAAAAAGGCTATGTAAAATATGAAAATGGTGAATTTGTAAGTTGTAGTAAAAATGAATATAAGGTTAATAAAATTAAATATAATACAAATACTTCTAAATATAAATATACAATAAATAATGGAACTTATAAAACTATTAATGAAAATAAAAATTTATTACAAAAAATTAATAATAATGATATAAATATAATAAAAGAAAAAGATAATAAAATATATTATAATTTTGAAGATAATTTTTATACTTATGAACCATCCAATAATAATTTAATATTTTATAATTATGAACTTACTTTTAATAACAATAATACAATGTTTGTTTATATTAAATAACCTAATTTAACATTTAACATATAATACTTTAGGTGATTTAAATGTTTGAAAAAGATATTAAAAAAGAATTAGAAAGTCCTTTTTATACAACATATGAAATAAAAAAAGGAGATACTTTATATAAAATATCTAAATATTATGATGTTAATACAAAGTTACTTGCAGAACTTAATGGCCTTAATTTAGATGATTATATTTATCCAGGACAAACTTTATTAGTACCTAAAAAAGATGTAAGTTACTATATTACTAAAGAAGGGGACACATTATATAATGTTAGTAATATATTTGATGTAAAAGAAAATGACATAGTTGAGCAAAATAAAACAATATATTTAATGCCAGGACAAATGATTTACTATAAAAGAGATTAGTTATACTAGTCTTTTTTTTAAACTCGTGTTATAATTCTTATAGTAGGGAGTTGATTAAGTGTGGTAATAAAGAAACCATATGCTTTTTTGATAAGAAACTTTAGGATAATACATGCCGTACTTTTTGCCATGCTTTTATATTTGACAATAAGTACTTTTGGTATTTATTCATTCTTTAGTGATTATGCAACTAACCATTATTATATAAATACAGGTAATTTAGCTAGTGATAATATTAGCTTTTTTATGTATTTAGCAGCACTAGTAGCACTTGGTGTATCATCACTAATTTATTTTATATTAGCTTTAAAGAAAAAGAGTACAAAGATATATTTGATTGTTGCTATATATTGTGTAATTTTAATGGTTTATTTTGCATATATGACATCTGTATTTAATGGTTTAGCAGTAGAATCATTAGATGTCGAAAGTGTAAGAGCATTAAGAGATATAGGTTTAATAATTTTATTACCGCAAATAGTATTTTTATTTATAATATTAGGTAGAACTTTAGGATTTAATTTAAAACAATTTGATTTTAAAAAAGATTTAGAAGAATTACAAATAGATCAAAGTGATTATGAAGAAGTTGAAGTAACACTAGGAACAGATACTTATAAAATAGCAAGAACTATTAGAAAAGCAATTAGATATTTGAAATATATAATGATAGAAAACAAATTATTTATGATAGGCTTAATATCAGTTTTTATATTAGGAATTTCAATATTTGTTATAGCTAAAATAGATATTCCAGATGTAGAATATTCTAATGGAGAATTTTATGCTAATAATGCATTCTTTACTGTTCAAGATAGTTATATAACAGATACTGATATGAACAATAATGTAATAAATAATGGAAAATATTATTTAATAATTAATATTAAAATAAGTAATAAATATAGTAATCTTGTTTCACTTAATAGAGACACATTTAGAATAGATGTTAATAGTAAATTGTTATTACCAAGTTTTAATTATAATGATAAATTTATGGATATGGGAACAACATTCACACCTAGTGATATAATGCCAGGTGAAGAAAAAGACTATGTAGTTATATTTGAAATAGATGAAAGTGATAAGAAAAAAGAATATATTTTAAAAATTAATAATATAACTAGTAGTGAACCATATAAAGATGTATTAGTTAATCCAACAGATTTAACTAAGATTAGTGATAAAGGTACTTTACTTTTACCAAATGATGCTGATTTTAAAGATACAGTACTTGGTAATTCAAAATTAACTATTAGATCTTATGAAATTGCAAATAAATTCAAAGAAAAATATAATTATTGTATAGAAGATAAATGTAATACAGCTGTTTATTCAATAGCTCCAAAATCTAATAATAAAGGTGGCTTATCAGTTTTAAAATTACAAACATCACTTAATATGGATAAAACAGTATATGTAAATAAATTTATTACATATCCAGAAGACTTATTAAATTATTATGGATTTCTTAGATATAGAATATCAGGTAAATATAAAACAACTAGTTTAAATAAATTAGATGTTGATATTGAAAAGAATGAATATGCATACTTTGAAATACCATCTGAACTTGAAAATGCAACAAAAATTGAATTAATTTTATTAATTAGGGGCATAAAATATACATTTGTGTTGAAATAATGCATATAATTTGATATAATCATTTATATGCGATGGAACCATAGCCAAGTGGTAAGGCCCCGGTCTGCAACACCGTCATCGCCAGTTCGAATCTGGCTGGTTCCTCCAAGAGAAAATAAGGGTTTATGATTACTCATAAGCCTTTTTATTTTGATTTAGTGACGGATTTGTGACGAATTAACTAAAAAAACTCAAAAAAATTTATAAAAAAATTCTTACAATATGATATAATAATTTTGAAAATAAAATAGAAATAAATATATGAGGTAATTTATGATTGAATCTAAAAATATTATTATAAAATATGATATGTATGAAGAATATTTTAATACTTTAATTAATGATTTAGAAAAGAATATCTTAAGAGTTTTTGATTTTTTTAAAATAGATAAAATAGATAATAAAATTACTATAGAAATTATATCTAAAAAGGAAAAATTTGATGAATTATTTTTTGATATACATAAATTCAAACCAGACTTAAATGCTATTGGATTTTATCATAATAATAGAGTAATATATTTATCATTTTCAGACTTTAAAAATACTAATCATATTAATGATACATATGAAGATTATATAAATATATTAATCCATGAATGTACTCATTATGTTCATTCGCAATATACTAATGATAAAATGTCATTAAGATGTATAAATGAAGGGCTTGCTTTATTTATAGGTCATCAATATTCAGAAATAGATTATAATAAATTTAATTGTAAAATTGATAGTTTATTAAATCAAGAAAATATAGATTATTATAATTACTACTTATTATTTAATTTTATATATGAAAATTATGATAGAGAAACATTATTTAAATTTATTAGTGATAAACAATATGCAATTGATAATATGGAAAAAGTATACAAAGATATAATAAATAAGTATAATTTAAATACCACTATTACTATGTAATATAAATTAATTAAAATATTTGATACATTTTATTAATTTTATAGTATACTATTATAAATATTTAAAAAGGTGTTAGTTTATGAATGAATCATATTATAAATTAGAATTAGAAGAATTAAATAAAATAAAAGAGCCCAAAAAACTACTTTTACATAGTTGTTGTGCTCCTTGTAGTAGTCATGTTATAACATATTTAACTAAATATTTTGATATAACAATATTTTATTATAATCCAAATATATCTCCTAAAGAAGAATATGATAAAAGAAAAGAAGAACAAATTAGATTAATTAGTGAATTAAAAACAGAAAATAAATTAGATATAATTGATTGTGATTATGATAATGATTTGTATGAAAAATCTATTAAAGGTTATGAAAATTGTCCTGAAAGGGGCGATAGATGTACTATATGTTTTAAATTAAGACTTGATAAAACTGCTAAAATAGCAAAAGAATTAAACTATGATTATTTTTGTTCAACACTTAGTGTAAGCCCATATAAGAATTCAAAATTAATAAATGAAATAGGAAAAGAAATGGAAGAAAAATATAATATTAAATGGTTATATAGTGATTTTAAAAAAGAAGATGGATATAAAAAATCAATTGAATTATCTAAAAAATATAATTTATATAGACAAGATTATTGTGGATGTAAATATTCAATTAGAAAGAAAGATTAAAACTTTCTTTTTTATTTTAAAAAAATAATATATAATATATTTAGGAGAATAATTATGAAATTAGCAGTTTTTACAGATATACATGGAAATTATGAAGCATTAAATATAATAATTAATCATATTAATAAAAATAATTATGATAAAGTTATATTTTTAGGTGACGCGATAGGCCTTGGTGTAGATAGTGATTTATGTTTAAAATTAATTAAAAAAAATAATATTAAGTTTATAATTGGTAATCATGAATATTATTTTATTAAAGGTATAGAAAATATTAAAAGTTTAGATAAAAATAGATTAGAACATGAAATATGGACAAGAAATAATATTAAAACTAATATTAATAATTTAAAAGATTATAAATATGAATTAGAAATCAATAATATTAAATTTACATTTTTGCATTATTTTATGAATAATGATGAAGATTATCCATATGAACATTTATCAATATTAAGAAATAACGAATATAAAAAAGTTTTTGATAAAATAGATAGTGATTATACATTTTATGGTCATTTACATGATGATAGATATGATGAAATAAATAATAAAAAGTATTATGGTTTAAATAGTAGTGGATGCGTAAAAGATGATAAAACTTTTTATTATGAAATTAATATTTCAGAATATGTAAAAGTTAAAAAAATATATTTAAAATTTGATAGAAAACAATTAGAAAATAAACTTTTAAATACTGAATTTCCTGATAAAAAGAAAATATTAAATGAGTGCTATGGAATTAGTATAAAATAAAAAACTGATTTCTCAGTTTTTAACATTTTTTATTATCACATTTTTCACTTGAATACTCAATTTCTAATGTTGCATGGTGTATATCGTATGATAATAATTTCTTTTTAATTTCTTTTTTTAATGCTATAATTTCATCTTTATTTAATTCTTTATTTAAATGAATATGTGCAGTCATACAATTATTAATACCATCTAAAGACCAAACATGTATATGATGAATATCTTTAATAGAATCTTTATAGTTTTCAATATCTTTTGTAATTGCTTCAATATTAATATTTTTTGGTACTTTTTCCATAAATATATCAAATACTTCTTTAATATTTCTATAAACATGATATAAAATATATAAAGCTATTAATATTGATAAAATAGGATCAATAATTATCCAATTATATAATTTAATAAATATACTTCCAATAAGTACTGCTATCCATCCAAGTACATCTTCTAACATATGAAGATTAATTGATTTTTCATTATGATTGTGACTTCTAGAAGTCTTATATGCAGCATAACCATTAATAAATACACCAAATATAGCAAATATAATCATAGCATCATGATTAATTTCTTCTGGATGAATAAGTCTCGGAATAGCATTATATAAAACAACAATTGATCCAGTAATTAATACCATAGATGTTATAATAGCACCAAGAAGAGAATATCTTAAATAACCAAATGTATATGTATTATCAGCAGATTTTTGACTTTTCTTTTCAAGTAAATATGAAATACCTATTGAAAAAGAATCTCCTAAATCATGTATTGAATCAGTAAATATTGAAATACTATTTGTAAGAAAACCACCAATTGCTTCTAAAGCAGAAAATATTAAATTAAGAAAGAATGCAATCTTAATATTTTCTTTTGAATCATTATGATCATGTATATGACTATCTTCATGAGTACTTATATTTTCAATTTTCTCTTTTGAATCTACTTCATTTATATCTTTATCTATATTATCTTTTTGTTTATTTTTTTTCATTTTTACCTCCTTAATAATTATAGCACGTTTGATATAATTTCGTTAATATTTATTGAATAAATACATAAATTTTAGTATAATATCGTTGGTGAAAACAAATGGCAGAATTAATAAAAACTTTAGCAGCAACAAATCCTGATTTTACATTAGAAGTTTCTATATTATTAGGTATAGTAGTATTTTTATTAATTGCAATTATTATGCTTACTATAGTTAAAAAAATGAAAGATAAATAAAAATGAATAAAAAAATAAATATTTTATATTGGTGGATTTTTCTAATTATATATTTAGAAGTTATTTATAAGTTTTTTATTATGAATAACTTATTTTCTTATACAACAATTTCAGTTATTATATTTTGTATTCCATTAATATTAATATTTGCATTATTTAGTAGTTTATTTAATGAAAAGATAAATAGAATAATTACATATTTAATATCAATATTTTTAATTATAATAGTACTCTCTCAAATAGTATATTTTAAATTTTATAGTTCAATATTTTCAATATTTTCACTAACAGCTGGTGGTACAGGACAAATAATGGAATTTTATAATGCTATTATTAAGGTAATACTTAGAATATGGTATATATTTATATTAGTATTTATTCCTTTTATATTATTTATTGCTTTTAATAAATATTTTAGCTATAAAAAAATTAATCTAAAAAATACTTTTAAATATTTATTAACTTTTATTATTTCATTACTTTTAATTATATTAGATATTAAATTAGATAAAGATTATTATTCATTAAATAAACTTTTATATAAGACACACTCACCAGTACTTACTATAAATAAAGTTGGTTTATTAAATATGGAAATAATAGATTTATATAGATATATATTTAAATTTGAAGAAAAAATAAATGATAGTATAATAAATAAATCTATTTATGATGAAAATAAATATAATGTAATTAATATTGATTTTGATGAATTAATTAAAAATGATAATGATAAAACTATTAATAATATGCATAAATATTTTAGTAATCAAATTCCAACAAATAAAAATGAATATACAGGATTATTAAAAAATAAAAATTTAATATTTATAACAGCTGAATCATTTGATACAATTGGTATTAATGAAGAATTAACACCAACATTATATAAACTTAAAAATAATTCATTTGTATTTAACAATTATTATCAACCATTATATCCAATATCTACATTTGATGGTGAATATATGAATTTAACTAGTTTAATACCTAAAGAAGGAACATGGAGTTTATCACAAACAAAAGATATGAATATGTTTTTATCTTTTGGAAATATATTTAATAAAATGAATTATAATACTTATGCTTTTCATAATTATAAATATGATTTTTATGATAGACAATTATCACATAAAAATTTAGGATTTAATTATATGGGATGTGGAAATGGACTTGAAAAATTAATGGATTGTAATAATTGGCCTAATAGTGACTATGAATTAATTGATTCAACTAGTGATATTTATTTAAAAGATGATAAGAATTTTGCTATTTATTATATGACTGTTAGTGGACATTTAGATTATAATTTTAAATTAAATGATATAGCTAATAAAAATAAAAAATTAGTAGAAGATTTAAATTATAGAGATGCTGTTAAGGCTTATATAGCAACTCAAATTGAATTAGATAGAGCAGTAGAATTATTAATTAATAAATTAGAGTCATTAAATAAATTAAATGATACTTTAATAGTAATTGCACCTGATCATTATCCTTATGGTTTATCTTATAATGAATTAAATGAAGTAAGTGAATCTGATAGAAGTGATATATTTGAAAATTATCATACAACACTTATTATGTATAATCCTACTATTGAAAGAACTGAAATTAATAAATATGTAAGTGGAATAGATATAATTCCAACTTTATATAATTTATTTGGTATAGAGTATGATTCTAGATTATTTATGGGAAGTGATGTATTTAGTGATAGTGAAGGATTAGTAATGCTTTCTAATAGAAGTTTTATTACTGATAAAATAAAGTATAATTCTATTAATAAAAAATATATAAATTTAACTGATGAAAAAATAGATGACAATTATATAAAAGAAATAAATGATAAAGTAAATGATAAGTTTGCAATATCTTCATTAATACTTGATAAAAAGTATTATAATTTAATAGGAGAATATTATGAAAATAGAAGTAAATAATTTAAATGTAGAAGAAGTATTATTTAGTGGTGAATGTTTTAGAGCAAGAAAAGAAAGTGATGGTTCTATTACTAATATTTTAAAAGATAGAGTTATTAATATTAAACAAGACGGTAATATACTAACTATAGAATCTTCTAATTATGATAATTTAAAAGAAGTTATATATGAATATTTTGATTTAAATAGAGATTATAATAAAATAAATTCTATCTTAGCAAGTAAAGATAAAAATATGAAAAATATGATAGATAAATGTTTAAATTTTAAAATACTTAATCAAGATTCATTTGAAATGTGTATAAGTTATATAATAAGTCAAAATAATAATGTTAAAAGAATTAGTAATTCTGTTGAACAAATTGCTTTAAAATATGGAAAAGAAGTAAAATTTAAAGATAAAATTTATCATTTATTTCCAACTTATGAAGAATTAAAAAATGTAACCAGTGAAGAATTTAAAACATTTGGAGTAGGTTTTAGAGATAAATATATAGTAAATTATTTAAATAGTTATAATGATTTAAAAGATATAGACAAGTTATCAACAGAAGATGCTTTAAAAGAATTAATGAAAGTAAAAGGTATTGGTTTAAAAGTAGCTTCATGTATATTATTATTTGGATATAAAAGATTAGATGTATTTCCAATAGATACATGGGTAAAACAATATATGATAGAACATTATAATATTAAAGATAGTCAAAAAGAAATAGAAAAGTTTGCTAGAGAAAAATTTGGTGAATATTCAGGATTAGTAATTCAATATATGTTTCATAGTCAAAGAAATATGTAAAAATGATTGAAATAAAAAGTATATTATGATATTTTAATATTGAGGTATGATATGAAAGAAATTGTTTTAAATCATCCATTGATTACTCATAAGTTATCTATTTTAAGAGATAAAAATACAGGCACTAAAAAATTTAGAGAATTGATTAGTGAAATATCAATATTACTTTGTTATGAAGCTATGAAAGATGCAAAACTAAATAAAGTAACTATTGAAACACCACTTGAGAAGTATGAAACAAAATGTTTAAATGAGGACAATTATGCATTTGTTCCAATATTAAGAGCTGGTATGAGTATGGTAGAAGGTATTATTAAAGTAGTACCAAATGCAAAAATAGGACACATTGGTTTATATAGAGATGAGAAAACTTTAGAACCAGTTGAATATTATTATAAAATGCCAGAAAATATTAATAAAAGAGAAGTATTCGTATTAGATCCAATGCTTGCAACTGGTGGAAGTGCAATCGCGACAATTGATAGATTAAAAAAAGATGGTGTAAAGAAAATTAAATTTTTATGTGTAATAGCTAGTCCTATTGGCATAGAAAATTTAAAGAAAGCACATAGTGATGTTGAAATATATTGTGCATCTGTAGATAGATGTTTAAATGATGTTGGTTATATACTTCCAGGACTAGGAGATGCTGGAGATAGAGTATATGGTACAAAGTAACACTATTAATTAGTGTTCTTTTTATTTGTATTTGTGTTATAATTTATTTATGATAAAGAAAATTATAAAAGAAAATAAGTGGTATTTATTATGTATTGTTTTAATAATAACAATATTGATAATATTAATGAGATCATCATTTAGTAATACTATTATGGCAATAGATAATAAAGTTATTAAATTAATGAATAATTCTGTTTACGATTTATTAACTAGTATATTTAAAATAATAACATTTTTTGGAGATTTTTATATACCAATTATAATAATCGTGTGTATATTAATATTTTTAAAGAATAGATGGTATTTTTATTTATTAACTAGTGGATACGCAATTTCTGGAATAATTACTTATCTTTCAAAGCTATTAATTGGAAGGGCAAGACCTATTAGTGCATTAATTGATATACCAAAAAGTTTTAGTTTTCCAAGTGGACATACTTTAACATCATTAGTTTTTTATATTTTACTTTGTTACTTATTAGTTTGTAATAAAGATAAAAAAACAAAAACAATATTTATGTTAATAACAAGTTTATTTGTATTATTAATCGCAATATCAAGAATATATTTGGGTGTACATTATTTTTCTGATGTAATAGGTGGATTTATAATTGGAATACCATATATATTATTTGTAATAAATGTAGTAAAAAAGAATTTTAAGGAGAAGTTATTATGAAAGCATTAATTTTAGAAGGTGGTGGCGGTAAAGGAGCTTACGAAGCAGGTGCTATAAAAGCTTTAAATAAAAGAAAAATATTTTTTGATGGTGTAGGTGGAACATCAATCGGAGCTATTAATGCTGTTTGTTACGCTGCTAGAAGTTGTGATGTAATGTATAAAATATGGCTTACTACTAATAGTGATGAACTATTTGGAATAGAAACTGAAATATTAACAAATTTTTATAATAAAACATTTACAAGAGAAGATATAAAAAAGGGGCTAAAATCAGTTCATAATATAATTAAAAATAAAGGAATAGATACTGCTAATATAAGAAATGTTCTAACTAAAAATATAAGTGAGAAAAAATTTAGAAAAAGTAAAATAGATTTTGGACTTAATACATTTAGTTTAAGTGATTTAAAGCCAGTTGAAGTATTTAAAGAAGATATACCAGAAGGTAAACTAATTGATTATGTTTTATCTAGTGCTTATTTACCATTCTTTAAATTTGAAAAAATAATAGATGATAAATATTATGTAGATGGTGGAGTATATAGAAATACACCAATTGATATGTTTATTGATAAAGGTTATGATGAAATATTTGTTGTTAAAGCATGGAGAACAAAATTAAAATATAAACATAAAAAGGGATTAAAAATAAATATAATTACTCCAAGAGAAAGTTTAGGATCAGTAGTTTTATTTGAACCTAGTGTTTCTGAGTATAGAATGAATTTAGGTTATTATGATACTTTAAAATTTTTAGATAATTTAGATGGAAATAAATATTATTTTAAAAATTATAGTGAAAAATATTATGATGGTTTATTTGATAAAGCAACATTAAAAAGAATGATAAAAAAATATAATAATGGACTAAATCCAAAATCAAATAAAATATTTATTTTAAAAATAATAGAAAGGATATGTAAAGAACAAAAATTAAATAGATTTAAAGTATATAATATGCCTTATTTAATTACTAAGTTAAAATATATATTATCAGGTAAAAGAAAAAATCAATATTATGATTTTGTTAAGAATATAAAAGTAGATTTTGAATAAAAATCTACTTTTTTGAATAAATATATTGAAAAATAATTATAATATGTTAAAATATTATTACCAATGCAGGTATAGTTCAACGGTTAGAATGTGGCCTTGCCAAGGCTAAGATGCCGGTTCGATTCCGGTTACTTGCTCCAGTGACGAATCTGTTCGAACTTTTCGGACATTCAAATATATTTCATCTCAATTTGAGATGATTTTTTGTTACATAAAAAATAATCATAGAATTATTTTGATACATTGGTCAAAATATCTAGTGGGTTAAGTATTTTGTCATAAACAAAATACTCAAAAACTGAGAGATATTAACATTGTTTGGCAGTTTATATGATAAAATATTAGTAGTATTTTATTTTAAAGAAATTTCCAGACGCATCTGACTAATTTCAGAAAGGAGCAATTATGTTAGAAAAAAGCAATAATAAAATCATTCAAGAAATTAAAGATATTATTTTGAGCAGCAGAAAAAAGGTGGCTTATGAAGTAAATAATACTATGTTATATGCATATTGGAATGTTGGAAGAATTATTGTTGAAAATGAACAAAATGGTAATATTAAAGCAGAATATGGAAAACAAATTATGAAGGAACTTTCTAAGGAATTAAGAAAAAGTTTAGGATCAGGTTTCTCAGTTAGCAATTTATTTAATATGCGTAAACTTTATATAACTTATCCAAAATTCCAGACAGTGTCTGGAAAATTAAGCTGGTCTCATTATTGTGAATTATTAAGTATTGAGAACGTTGATGAACGTAACTTTTATGAAAAGGAATGCTTAAATTCTAATTGGAGTGTACGAGAATTAAAAAGACAATTAGAAACTTCTTTATTTGAAAGATTACTACTTTCTGAAGGAAAAAATAATAAGAAAAAAGTTTATGAATTATCAAAAGTTGGACAAACACTTAATGCACCGGAAGATGTATTAAAAGAACCTTATGTGTTTGAATTTTTAGGAGTTAAAGAAAATAAACCAATTTTAGAAAAAGATTTAGAACAAAAGTTAGTAAAACATATTGAAGAATTTTTACTTGAGTTAGGTAAAGGTTTTATGTTTGTTGGGACTCAACAAAGAATTACCTTAGGAAATACTCATTATTATGTTGATATGGTGTTTTATAATAAAATATTAAAATGTTATGTTTTAATTGATTTAAAAATTGGACAAATGAAAGCTGAATATGCAGGTCAAATGAATATGTATCTAAATTACTATAATGAAGAAATAAATGATAAAGATGATAATAAACCAATAGGAATAATTCTTTGTAAAAGTAAAAAAGATATTGCAATTGATTATGCTCTAGGTGGACTTTCCAATAATGTTTTTTCTTCAACTTATACTTACTATATTCCTAATAAAGAACAATTAATTAATGAAGTAGAAAAAGTTTTAAATGAAACTGAAAAAGATGATATTGAGCATTAATTTGAATAAAAACTGTAGATATCTATAACACTCGCTTTAAATTGATAATAATTGTGCTAACAGAAATGTTAGTTTTTTATTACAAAAAATCTATGAATCTTGAAGTTAAAAATTAATTATATTATATTTTTATAAACTTCATTAATCTTTTTAATAACCATATTAACACAATTATCCATAAGTTCATCTAATTCATTTTTAGTAAAAACTTTATAATTATGTTTAAATAATTTTTCTTTAAGACTTAACTTATTAAATTTTGCAAATTCATTTTTTAAATAATTAATTCTATATTCAACTAAATCATCATTTAAAAAGTTTCCATATAAATCATTAATATTCTTTTTTATTAATTTATCATCAGTAGGAATTGTAATTAAATTATCATTAAATAAATATTTTCCATATAATTCAAAGTCATAATGTTTATATTTTCTTTTTAATCTTTTTTTATCTTCAATATCAATTTTTAATACTTTGTTATTTTTTAATTTAATTCCAACTATATTATTGTCATCATCTTGAACCCATTTAGTGGTATAAATTTTTTCATTATAAAATAAATCAGTTAATAAGTGAGCATAATATCCTAATATTAATGGATTATTTAATTTGTTTTTGTATGTGTTTAAAAATTTATTTATATCTATCATTTTTTCTTGTGGTACAGTTGGAAATGGTAAATTTTCATTATAATAATGAGCTTCATATCTTGTTATAGGAGTTCCTTTATCTACATCTGGAATTAAATTGCCATATAAAAATAATTCTTCATTTAATTTAAGCTCTTTATTTGCTTTTTTAGCAATAGCTAAATGTACTGACCAACTTGGCATAATAATCACATCCTATTATTTTAGAATTCATTATAAAATAATTATAACATAATATTAGTTAAAATATATTTTATATTAATTTAGTATAGCAAATAAAAATATTTATAACTGACATAAATATTTCCTTTTCTTTTGATATTATTAATTTAGAAAGGAGAATTATTATGAAACATACACATACTGAAACAACAGAAATTAATTTTTCTAATTTAGAAAAAAGATTACTACAAATAAATGATGAGTTTACATACATTCGTTTTAAAGATTTTATAGAAAAACCAACTTTAATTGTTGGTACTGGTGGATCTAAAGCAGTTACATATTACATAAAAATGTATTTAGAATCTAAAGGAGTTTTATGTGAAGTAATTGAACCAAGAGACTATTTTTATAAAGAAAATATTAAACAATTTGATAGTTTAATTGCTATTTCTAATAGTGGAAAAACAAATGGTATAATGGAAATACTTAAACACTTTAATAATAATTATTCAGGTAAATGTTATTTGATTAATAGTGAACTAGATGAAAAGTTAAATACCTTTAATAATATTAATTGGGGTAATAATAAATATAATAATCATGAAAAAAGTTTTATTTCAATTATTCCGACACTTGCACCTATGTTAATGATTTTAGATTTAAATGTTTTAAATGAATTACAAAAGACAGAATTATCACGTAAAGATTTAATCAAAATAAATAATAAAATAAAACAATTAATAGAAAAAAGTAAAGAAACAATTAATAATTTTAACTTCAATTTTAAAGATACAAATTTAATACAAATTTTATCAGGATATGATACTATGACTTCATCTTCAATTTTAGAATCTAATATGATAGAAACAGGAACTTCTAGTGTTGTTGTACATGATAAGGGTTCTTATTGTCATGGTAGAAGTAATCTTATATTTCAAAATCAAGAAAGTCCTATTATTTATTTAACACATAAAATGAAAGAATTAGATAATGAAATATTATCAATACTTAGACAAGAATATCCTAATATTTTTCTTTTTCATACTTTAGATGAAGATGCAAATATTTTTTGGAAAGAATATTATTTAGCTTTACAAATGTATTTTTTATCTAAAAAAATAGCTGATGATAAAAAAATTGATCTTACAATGCCTGAATATAATTCAAAAGTAGTACAAAAATTATACAAATATAAAGGTGAAATGTAATAATTATTACTAATTAATATTCCATTTTGGTGGATAAATATAATTTATTTTTTCTTTTTTTGGAATATAGTGCTTTTTGATTTTAGTTCTATTAGATTTTAATTCAGGTATAGCTTGTCTACAATATTTATCTAATTCACAAAATATATTTTGACAATCTATAAGTTGTAGTGGCCTATTACCAATTCTTTTAAAGTTTAAGTTAAGTCTTTTAAATTCTTCATCTTGATGTTCATACATATATTTAATAATATCTTCATTACTCATTTTACCTTTATCAATAAAACATTTTTTAATTCCACGAAGTGATCCAGGTCCAGCTATTGTAAATTCATCTTCTTTCCAATTTATGACTTCACTATAATTAATATCAGTTACTAATTGATAAGCCATAAAATTTCCAATTAAAGGATAACTTTTAATTATATTAAATGCTTCTTCCATAGTTTTACATTTAATAATTTTATTTTGTATTTTATCTTCATTAAACATTTTATTAAGAAGTGCTAAATGATTATCATGCTTTCTATCAAATCCAAATGCTTTATTTGCACAACTTATGTATGCATCATTATATATTTTAATACCATTTGATATAGCTTTCTCTAACACTTTAGAAAAATTTTTAATATCAAATGTTTTTAAAGTAATATCTTCAAAATTATTTAATAACAATTCCCATGTAGATTCTTTATTAAATAGTTTAAATAATAATATTCTAAATAACATATCTTCATTAGAATATGTTTTACCATTATATATTACATTTCTTAGTAAATATTGACTAACTCTATCATTAACTCTATAACTATTACAAAATTTATATTCTTGTAGAATTTTATCATTTGTCCAAGGAGACTTATCTCCATTTAATTTTTTCCAAAATATATTTTGTCTTTCACATGCAAAATACCAATATAAATCATATACTTCTTGTCTTTTTTTCATAAATCACCTCATACATTTTGGATCTCTTGAGTTAATACATTTTTTTAAAGTTAAAACTTTATCTTCATTATCAGTATAATTAGCAATTATTTTTTGACCAATACATCCACTTTTACATATAGAATATTGTTCACAAGAAGAGCAAGTATTATTTGTATTAAATTTTCTTATATTACTAAAATATTCTGAATTATATATATCATTTAATGAATTTTCTTTTATATTTCCACTAATACCTAATTTAGTAAAATATTTTATTGAATCACAAGGATATGCTATACCATCAAATCCAATTATCATTATTTCATCAGCAATAATACAAGGCGTATTTTTAATTCCTAATATATTCCAAGGTGTTCCTAATCTTATTTTATCTTTATCATTTGAATTCAAATAAAGATTTTTAATAGCTAATAATTCATCTTTAGATAAATCCATATTAGTTGTACCTTTTCCATGTGGAACAAATCTTAATAAACTAATTTTATCAAAATAATTTTTATATTTGAAAGTATTAATAGTTTCATTTACTACTTTTTCTAATTTGGAAAATGAATCTTTTGAAACTGTATAATGAAATCCTAACTTTGCATTATTTCTATCAAAAACCTTATCAAAAAATTGTTCATTGTTATAAATAGAAATATCTTTTTCATTAGATAATGAATCAGCTAATGAATAAACTATTTTATTAAGACCAAGATTTATTAATTCTCTATATTTATTTAAAGTTTCATCTGTTCTATATGCAAAAGTATAAATAGTTGATTTCATTTTTAATTTTGAAGTTAATTCTACAAGTTCTGGAAGTTTATCATACATTAAAGGTTCTCCACCAGTAAAAACAATAGTATCAGCACCCATAATTTTTGCTTCTTTAATAACTCTAGATACATCTTCAAAATCTAATTCTTTTAAATTACTAATATTACTAGTAGCATTACTAGAACAATGCTTACAATTTCTAGAACATCTATTTGTTAATTCTATTTTTACTTCTTTTAACATACTACCAGCTCCATAAAGAATAAATATATAAATATTATACAATAAATGTTAATAATTCTCTATCATATAATAAAAAAGTTAAACAAATTTGAAATGTTTAACTTTACTTTAAAATTTTAGTATATTCACTTTCTTTATTAATATTATTAACTTCACAATATTTCTTTTTAAATTCTTCTTTATTTTCTGCTAGAAGTGAAATATCTTCTAAAAATTTTTGATAATCTTTATCTTCAAAATACATTTTTTCTGTTGCATAACCTTTTTTACCAAATTTATTAATTATGTGTTGTCTTGATTCTTCTATTATTTGATCAAAAGTATAATTAGGAAAATGTTTTAATCTATAAGCATATGTTCTTTTTAATGGAACTTCTACTAATGTATTTCTATCAGCAGAAGAAACAATTTTACCATAAATACTTCTAGGATCACCTTCCATACTTGCTCTATGATCATAAACAGCTTCTGACATTATTTTAATTTCGTTTTCACTAAAAAAATTTCTTAAATTTTTATCGTCACTTAACATATTTGCTGAAATTTTTTCATGATTTTTAGCATCAATAAAATGACCTATATCATGATAAGCCGCTATTGTATAAACCATATCATAATTAATATCTTTAACTTCATTAGCAAATTTTAAACTTCTATTAATAACATATTTAATATGGTCTAAATTATGACCTAAATCATTTTTACTATAACTAGGAAAAATATTTTCTTCTATATATTTTTGTAAATCTTTATTTAATTTCATATTATCTCACCTAAAAAATATTTTATTTATGTTGTTCATTTCCTTTTAATGATTCATAAAATGATCTATTAGCCGCTACAACTTGATCAACAGTTTCCCATTCTTGACCATCTGCAGATTTTAAATTCGCAGTTTTAGTATAATTTGTTTGTGTATTAAATTTAGATTCCATTCCATTTCCATAAGGAGTTCTAGAATCAAAATTAGATTTCATTCCATTTTCGTAAGGTGTTCTAGGATTAATTTTAGGCTCATATATCTTTCCAAATGAATTTAAGTTATTAATATTTTGGCCATTATTTAAATAATCATTATACATAATATTATTTCCTTTCAAAAATATTATATCATTTTGCTAATAATTTTTATAGTATATTACTAAAAACATATAAAATATGCTATACTCATATTAGATAATAAAATAGTTTAGGTGATTTAAAATGCAGAAAGACATATTAGATAAATATATTAAATTATCAAGAATTATTATAACTTTTTTAGTATTTATAGTTTTAAATATATGTTTTTTATATGAAAATGATCCACAATGGATTATTTCAATTATAATTTCTAGTATAGTATTAATTATTAGTTCTCCAAGTTCTAAAATATGTAAATTTTTAATAAATATTGGAGATAAAATAGATAGAATAATATTAAAAATATTATATTACTTTTTACTTTTACCAATTATTTTTATAATACTTCTTTTTATAGTAGGATTAATTTGTTCCTTAATTGTTATGCTATTTGAATATATGGGTTCAATAAGTTTAGGTTTTGCACTTTTAATTGCATTTACAGGAGTTGGTATTTTTACTTGTGTTTTAGTTCCATATTTTCAAACTTTAATTATATTGATTCTTAGATATATTTATAAAGTTAAAAAATAAAAATTTTAATATTTTATAGATTTTGTATCAATAATAATATTTGTGCTATAATTGAAATAGAAAATTAGAAAGGAGTAGTTATGTATAAAAATTTAAAAAGATATATCTATACATCACTTATAAGTTCTGCTTTATTTATTATACTTGGTTTAATATTAATAATATTCCCAGAAACATCACTTAATATTATAAGATGGGTAATAGTAATATTACTAATGCTTATTGGTATTTATTCATTAATTGTTGATACTAATAAAACATGGCTTTCATTTAATGCATTTTCAACAGATGTATTATCAATAATATTTGCTGTTATATTAATTGCTTATCCTAAAACACTATCAATGTTATTACCAATTGTACTTGGTATTTGGATTATATCTTTTAGTAGTTTTGGATTAAAATTATCACTAACTTTAAGAAAATTTGAAGAAATAAATTGGTTAGTTCCATTATTTATATCACTTTTATCAATCGCATGTGGTATTATCTTAATAATTAATCCATTAGGAAGTATGATTACAATAACTAAATTTATAGGAATAGTAATGATATCATTTTCAATAACTAATATAGTAAATATGATATTATTTAAAAGACATGTAGAGAATATATCTAAATATTTAATGGATTTATTTTCTTTATAAAAATAAAAAATCTCTTTTGAGATTTTTTTAATGTTTTAAATTTTTATTACCAAGAGCTGCCTCCGCCACCACCAGAGCCACCACCTGATGATCCACCGCCAGAAGATCCTCCACCACCAGAGCTGCCACCTGAGCTAGATGGACTTGAAGTCATAGCATTTTGAATAGAATACATTGTAGAATGCATAAAATTATTAAATGTTATTATACTAAATGTATCCGTACTATCATACCAATCTGGTGATTTTATTGCAATAGATTCAAATTTATTAATCCATTCATCTGATACATCTAAGGCATAAGCATAAGGCAATATATTATAAAAGTATTCTGGATCTTTATGAACTAATGCTTCTAATTTTTCTTTTTCAACTGTTTCTAAAAAATCTTTAAATCCTAATAATTTACCTAACATTTCATTACCAAATTTTGTTCTTTTTGGTATATATATCAAGCAAATAACTAGTCCACAAATACAACATAAACCAAATATATAAGCAACTAAGTAAACTATATTTTGTGTAAGTATTGGTAATAGAAAATATATAAATGGAAGAATACCAAACATTATACCCATTAGTATTCCAAATATTTTTGAAAATCCATTTGAAACACTACTGTATAAACCTTTTGTACTTGGTGTTAAATTTTGAAACAAACAATAAAACATAAATGTAAATCCAATAGCTGGGAATAACGTAAAAATTATCATAGCATATTGTTCAGCATAATCTAATACAGGTGGTAATGAAATAAGTAAATAAGATATAATAATCATTATTCTAACAAGATTTAATTTGTTTTCTGCAGATTTTTCAAATATTTTATATTTTTCATTAAGTTTAATTTGTAATAATATTGAATTTATTGTGTGATAAAAATTATTTTCTAAATCTTTTGATGTAACTTCGTTAAGATTTTCTGTTTCAGTATCATCAACTAATGAAAATAATGAAAATTTCTTTCTAAATAATCCTTCTAAGAATTCTTTTTCATATATATTTTTACCATCATAATCTTTTAATTTAGTTATTTTAAAATCTTTTGATTTGAAAAATAAACCTTCTTTTTCATATTCAGTAATTTTAATATAACCTTTATTTGCTAAATATATTAAAAGTGATACTACATTTTTATAATTTGCTTCACCTTTAAAATAATATGCAATTTCTAAACTATTGAATCCTTCAGGTGGATAAAATTCAACAGTTTTAACTACTAAATCATCACGACCATATTTATTCCACCAGTATATAGAAATTCCTAAAAATGATAAGGGCAATAGAAATATAATAATGTAAAAATAGTTAAATGCTAATTTTGCATTTTTAAAATATCCCTCTTCAAGTTCACACCTAACAGTTAATCCTTCACCAGGTTTAAGAATACCATCATAATTACCAGTTATTTTATTACCAACAACATTATATTTTATATTACTATTATCAGTTGAACCTTTAAAGCCAGATGAAAATCCTAATTTACTGGAATTAAAAGATTTAGGCATAGTTATTGTAAATGTAACGTTACCAATGTATGTATCCCATTCAGTACCAATTATATTGTAATAAAGTTCATCATAATTTTTCATAGGATCTTTTCCTAAATTATATGTGTATTTTATTACATAAGTTTTTTTACCAGTTAATGTTCTATTTGCATTTCCTATTTTAATTGTATAATCATTACTATTTTTAGATTTAGAAAAAGTATCATCAACACTTACATTTGTTATTTGAACTCTATTTTTAGTTATTGTACCATCTAATCTACTAATCTCATTTCTAAGTGGAATAGTTCTAATTATTCCATGCTTAGGAGTATTAAAATATGCAGTAATTGTTTCTGTAATATCAAATGTATTATTTTCATTAACTATTATATTTATATCATAATTATCAATTACATAACCATTAGAACTATATAGTCCAATTTCACTAGGCGTATTTGATGTTGTATCTGTTTTTGAATCATCTACTTCAATTGATAAAGTGTAATAATATATTTCACTAATATCATGTCCATTTAAAATACTTAAATTAGACATTAAATTAAAATCACTTGTACCAACAACTGCAGTTTCTTGATTATAACTATTAGCAATTAAATTATAATTATAATCATAATAAGTTACATTTGATTTATAATCAATTTCTTCATTTGATTTATTAATAATTGTACCAGTTAAACCAAAAGCTTGAGTAGAAGTAGAAGAATAATCTTTAAAAGATATATCAGAAAAATATAAATTTTCAATAGTTAATGATTGATTATCTTCTTTAATATCTTTAAATTCTAATTCATTTGATATAGCATAAGAATTTAATGGACAAAATAAAAATAGAGATAATACAATTATTAAAAATAAAAATAATTTATTAATAATATTTCTCATTATTACCTCCATTATAATTTAATATCAATATTTTCTTTTTCGTTTTCATTAGCTTCAAACATTTCTTTTGTTTTATAGCCAAGTAGTTTAGCTACTATATTACTTGGAAACATTTCAACTTTATTATTATAAATTCTAATTGTTCCATTATAATATTTTCTTGAATTAGCAATATCTTCTTCAACTTTAGTAAGCTTATTACCTAAATCAATAAAATTTTGATTAGCTTTTAAATCAGGGTAAGATTCAGCTAAAGCTATAAGTTTATTGAGATCTTTTGATAATTGCTCATTAGTTTTTAATTTTTCATCGTCAGATAATTTTTCATAAATACTATTTCTTAATTCAGTAATTTCTTTTAAAGTATCTTTTTCATGTTTAGCATATTCTTTAACTATTTCAACCATGTTTGGTATTAAATCCCATCTTTTCTTTAAATATACATCCATTGTTGAAAAAGCTTCTTTAACTTTATTATTTAATTGTACAAAGCTATTATATATAACTAAAAAAGCTATTAGTAATATAAAAATTAATGCTATAATACCATAAAGTATAAAATAACTCATATGACCAATATTTACCTCCTTTACTATTTATTATATTTTAACATATATTTATTTATTTTAATATGCTTTTTTTAAAATATATATGTTAATTATGTGTTAAAATATTAATAGGTGGTTAATATGAAACCTATAAGAAAAGCTGTAAGAACATTTTTAATAAATAATAACAAAGTATTAACAATAAAATATAATGATGGATTTTATGATGTTCCTGGTGGAAAAATTGAAGATAATGAAAATTCTATTGAAGCAGCATTAAGAGAATTTAAAGAAGAAACATTAATTGAAATTAAAAATCCAAAATATGCTGGTAATTTAATAATTGAATATCCTGATCGTATATATGATTTAGATATTTATTTAACTTGTGAATATATAAAAACTGATTTAAATGATAATTGGATAGAAATTAATGAACTTTTAAATAATGATAAATTATTACCTGTTATACATTTATTGGAAAAATCATATTATAATGAATTAATTAATTTAACAAATTTTAAATTTCATTTTATATCTGATTTAAATCACAATATAATAAATAAATTTTAACATAATAAAAAGAGCAAAAGCTCTTTTATTAGTACTTAAAGTGTAAATATTAATGCATAATATACTGCAAATGTTAATAATAATATAATTCCTTGATTTTTAGTTATAGTTCTTTTAGTTTCTGCAAATACAAATAGTAAAAATGAAGATAAAATTAACATAATTAAATCTAACATTTGAAAACTTGTTGGAGTAATAGTTCCAAATATAACAACAGGTATTCCAAGAACTATACATATATCAAATATATTGCTACCAATAATATTTCCAAGTAATAAATCTTGTTCACCTTTTCTAGCTGATACAATTGTTGTTACTAATTCAGGTAATGATGTACCAATAGCTATAATTGTAAGCCCAATTAATCTTTCACTTAATCCTAATCTTGTAGCAATACTAGTTGCATTATCAACAACTAAGTCACTACCAAAAATAATACCAGCTAATCCAATTGCTACAAATAGTAAAGATTTACCTAATTTAAATTTGGGTTTTTCATCTTTATCAGTTTCTTTTTTTTGTCTTGTTAATGAAATTAAATAATATAAGAATATTAAGAAAAATAATAATATTATAATACCATCACTTCTTGTTATTTGATTTATTGTTCCATTTGCAAGACTAACATCTAAGAATAATACAACTAAAGCTGTAGAAAATAATAAACATAAAGGTAATTCTTTTCTTACTGTATTAACTTTTACTCTAATAGGTTTAATAACAGCAGCTATACCAAGAATTAATAATGAATTAGTAATACAACTACCAATTACATTTCCAAGTACCATATCAGTACTTCCTGATGATAAAGCTTGTAAAGAAACTGCAAGTTCTGGTGCAGATGTTCCGAATGCTATAATTGTAAGACCAATTAACATTTTAGAAACTTTAAAGTTTTGTGCTGTAGAAGAAGCACCATCAACAAATATATCTGCTCCTTTTATTAAAAGTACAAAACCTAGTATTAATAATAATATATCAACTATCATATATACCAACTCCTATGATAACATTATAGCATATAATTATAAATTTTTTTATACTTTTAAAGTATAGTTTGTTATAATTGATTTATAAAGAAAGAGAATGATATGTATGGATAATTATGTATGTAAAATTGCTACTCTTGAAGAAATGAATATAAAATGGGATTATGAAATAGAACATAATATAGAAGATAGAAACAATTATATTATCTGGAAAGAAAATAATATAGAAAAATTTAAGAGTGGATATATAACTCCATATTATGGAATACTTAATGGTAAAATAATATGTGAAGCAACTGCTTGTTTTAATAAAGATATTGTGCAAAATAGTTTGGGACTAGTAGATGAAAATACTGTTTACTTATCTGCATTTAGAACTATCACAGAATATCAAGGAAAAGGTTATTTTTCTAAATTAATGAAATATATGTTAAATGATTTAAAAAATAAAGGTTATAAAAGAGTAACATTAGGAATAGAACCACAAGAAGAAAAAAATAAGCAAATTTATGATCATTTTGGTTTTAATGAATATATAAAAAGTGGAGTAGAAGAATATCCTGATGGAACTAAAATAGATGTTATATACTATGCAAAGAATCTTTAAAAAAATCAGTATTTTATTTTTTTACTTATTTCATTGTTAATAGCATAATTTGATACAGCCATAAAATTCTCATCATATGGGTAAGTTTGTTGTCCAAATTTAAGCCACATTGTTGACCAAGAATTACTTTCATTAAGTAATTCTTTAACTTTATCATTTATGGTATTATTATTTTCTTGTTTAGTTAAATCAACACATTTTTCTTCATCATATAATTTACATTGTAAATCACATTCTAATTTATCACATTGATATGCAAATAAAGATTCTTTAGTATTATGTGAATCAAATTCTAAAAATAATTCTTCAATTTGATTTCCATTTAATAAATCATCTAATATTTTATGTACTGCTTCATGTTCTATTATTTCTTTTTCTTCTCTAGATATTTGAAATTGAGTTAAATCTCCAATAACAGTTTCCCCAAGTTCATGAATTGCTAACATAAATATTACTTTCATAAGATTTATATCATATTGATATTCAGATGCCATAGCAATAGCTAACATTTGAACTCCAAATATATGTTCAGCAACACTTTCAATTCTATCTCTTTGAACATTCCAATTTTTCCAACCAGTTCTAATAATATTTTTAAGTTTGTTACATAGTACATAATATTTAATAACATTTTCTTCTTTTGACATAAAACCCTCATTTCGAAAAAATATTATAATATTTGAATAATTTTTAGTCAATAATAAAAAATATTCATAAATTTATTGTAAATCAAATATAATTTATTGATAAACGATAAAAATATATTGAAAAAGATAAAATAATGTGTTATATTTTTTATAGGAAGTGAAGAAAATGAAAAATAATTTAAAAAGTTTAGGATCTGCTTTAAAAATAATATTACAAGTTTTTAGTGTACTAGGAATTATATTTTTATTAGGACTTTATAGCATAACAAAATTATTAAATTTACATTATGACTTATTTATTATAATGATTTATCCATGTGGAATATGCTTTCTATATTTAGTTTATCAATTTATTAATTTATTTGATAGTTTAAAAAATAATAATCCTTTTTGTCATGAAAATGTTAAAAGACTTAATAATAGTATGGTATGTTCATTATTAATTTGTATTTTAGTTTTAATAGCATTACTTGTTAGTTTGTTTTATGAATATTATAGCTTACAATTAAAAGTAGCTATTGGTTTTATATCAGCATTATTCTTTGCAATTAGTATTGCTTTACTAATATTAAGTGAATTATTTAAACAAGCAACTATATACAAAGAAGAAAATGATTTAACAATATAGGAGGTATTATGGCAATAATAGTTAATTTAGATGTAATGATGGCTAAAAAGAAAATATCATCACAGGAACTAGCAGAAAAAATTGGAATAACTCAAGCTAATTTATCAATATTAAAAACTAATAAATGTAAAGCAATAAGATTTAGTACTTTAGAAAAATTATGCGAAGTATTAGATTGTAAACCAGGAGATATTTTAGATTATGAAAAGGAGAGTAAAAAATGATAAATTTTATTTTATATATTTTTATTCTTGCTTTATGGAATGTTGTATTATTTTATGATAAATCTTATGGAATATCAGTATTATTATTTATAATTCCACTTCTTATATTAATTTATAATGTATTAAAAAAGAATAATAAAATTAAAAATAAATATGGATTATTATTTATGATACCAATAATATTATTATCAAGTACATATTTTATATTTGACAGTTCAGTGTTTAAAGAATTAAATTTTTTAGCAATAATTTTATTATTTATACTTATGTATATATTTACAATAAAACCTAATTATAATTTATTTTCATTAATTAAAGAATCGTTTGATTTATTATTTAAACCTTTTTCATTAATTGGAGATTATTTTGAATTAGTAATTAATAAAATAAGTAAAAAAATTAAAATAGGTAGTAAAAGTAAAAAAATAATTAAATCAATATTAATATGTACTCCAGTAGTAATTGTAGTATTAGCTTTATTATCTAGTGCTGATATGATATTTGATAAAATATTTTCAAATATATTTAATAAATTCTTTAATTTATTTGATAGTAGTATATTTGGTAAATTTATATTATTTATAATTATATTTTTCTTAATTGGTGATACTTTATTATATTTAATAAAAAAATATCCTAAAGAAGATGAATTTAAAATAGAAAAAGATATATTAGATATTTCTACTATTAAAATACTTATTACTACACTTAATATAATTTATTTAATATTTGATTTTATACAAATTAAATCATTAATATTTCATTATGGACTTGATAGTATAAATTATGCTGAATATGCAAGACAAGGATTCTTTGAACTTATGATAGTATCAGTAATTAATATAAGTGTATTATTACTAGCTAAAAATAGTAAAAGTAATAAAAAAGATCAAAAGTATATAAATATAATGAGTATATTTATGGTATTCTTAACTCTTATAATAATTATATCTTCATTTTTAAGAATGAATTTATATGAACAAGCTTATGGATATACTACATTAAGATTATTAGTTTATATTAGTTTAATAACAGAAATTATATTATTAATACCAACTATACTTTATATATTTAAAGAAAACTTTAATGTTTTAAAATATTATTTAATTATAATATTAAGTGTATATACAATAATTAATTTTATTAATATTGACTATATAATAGCAAGAAGAAATGTTAATAGATATTATGAAGGAAAAGAAATAGATATTAGTTATTTAGAAAATTATCATACTGATAATTTAAAAGTATTAAGTGAATTATATAAAAATTGTGATAATGAGACAAAAGAAAGTTTAAATACATATTTTAATAATCTTGAAGATTATAATTCTAATATGAAATGGCAAGAATTTAATATATCAAAAAATAGTAATTTAAAACAAATCAAAAAAGTGGATTGATCCACTTTTTTTAAAAAATTAAAAATTGTTAGAATATTAATTTATATAATAATCCTAAGAAAACAGCTACCGCGATAATTCCCATTATAATTAGAAAAATAAATAAACCTTTTTTCTCTTTATATTTAATAATAGAACGAATAATACCAACTATTAATATAACAAAACCTGCTAGTACAAAAATTTTTTCAATCATCATTCCACTGCTAAAACTATTAAGACTAATAAGAATACTTCCAAGTACTATTTCTAGTATATTATCATCTAATTGTTTTTCTTTTTTCAAAATGCCCACCTCCTTATTATTAAATTCTAAATTAATTATATAAAATATTATAAATAAAATCTATCATAAGTGTAAAATAAATTAGTCATGTGATATAATTAAATGAGAGGTTTATATGAAAATAGATTATTTAAATAATAAAATAATTATAGTAAAAGATGGTACTAAAAATAGTTTACTTGATTTAATTAATTCAAATAAAAAATTATTAAATATTAAAATAATTACATTAAATGAATTAAAAAGAAAATATTGTTTTGATTATAATAAAGAAACTATTTATTACATAGTTAAAAATTATAATGTAAATATGTCTATTGCTAATAAATATATAGAAAATTTATATTATATAAATAATGATGAAATAGATGATGATAAAGTTAAATTTTTATATTCTTTAAAAAAAGATTTAATAGATAAAAATTTAATTATAGAAAATAATTTATTTAAGAATTTTTTAACAAATAAAAATATTATTTTATATAATTTAAAATATGTTGATAAATTTTATAAAAATATATTTAATGAATTAAAAGAATCAAATAATATAGAAGAAATTAATAATGAACATGAGACTAGTATTAAAGAAATATATATGGCACAAAATTCTGAAGAAGAAGTTTCTTTTGTAGCAAGTAAAATATGTGAACTTATTAAAAGTGGAGTTAATATTAATAATATAAAACTTGCTAATGTTAAAAAGGAATATTCATTTATTATAAATAAAACACTTAAAATGTTTAATATTCCTGTTACATTACCTAGTTTTAGTACTATAAAGGGTACTAATATAGTAAAAAGTTTTAAAGAATTATATAGTAATGATATAAATACTACTATTGAAGAATTAAAAAAATTAGTAAAAACTAATAGTGATAAAAAAATATTTAAACAAATTATTAACATATTAAATTCATATTCATTTGAAAATTATGATAATGTAAAAGAATTAATATTTGAAGAATTAGATAATATTAAAACAGAAAATATTAAATATAAAAATTCTGTTAAAGTAGTAGATATAACAGATGAAATAATTAGTGATAATGATTATGTGTTTTTAATTAATTTTAATGAAGGAATTATTCCAATAAACTATAAAGATGAAGATTATTTAAATGATAAAATTAAAGATAAATTAAATATTAGTGTGTCTTCTGAATTAAATAAAAATGCTAATCTTGAATTAAAAGAATGTATTAGTAAAATTAAAAATTTAATAGTTACTTATAGTAAATATGATACTAATAATGAAATATATGTATCACTTTCTTATGATGATAAATTATTTATAAATAAAGATATAGATATTAACTATAATAATTCTGATTTATATAATAAAATAAAATTAGTTAGTGATATGGATGAATTAAATAAATATGGTGTTATATCAAATGAACTTGTTTTATTAAATAATCATTATAAAGATATTAAATATTTAGATTATAATAATAAATTTAAAGGTATTGATATTAAATCTTTACATGAATATTTAACTAAAGGATTAACTTTATCTTATACAAGTATTAATTCATATTATGAATGCGCTTTTAAATATTATTTAAATTATATATTAAGATTAAATAAATATGAAGATAATTTTAGTACAGTAATTGGTAATATATTTCATGAAGTATTATCTTATGCTTTTAATGATGACTTTGACTTTGATAGTAAATGGAAAGAATCAGTAGAAAAAGAAAATACTAGATATTCTTTTAATAATATGGAAAAGTTTTTTCTAAATAATCTAAAAGATGAACTTATTTTAATAATTGAAACTATAAAAGAACAATTGAAATACACATCACTTAAGAAATCTATGTATGAAAAAGAAGTAAAAATTGAAATAAATAAAGATTTAAATATTATATTTACAGGTAAAATAGATAAAGTTTTATATGATGAATTTGATGGTGAAACTATATGTGCAATTATTGATTATAAAACAGGATCTACTAGTATGGATTTAAAATATGTTCCATTTGGTTTAAAAATGCAATTACCAGTATATATTTATTTACTTAAAAATTCTAATATTATTGGTAATGTAAAAGTTGGTGGATTTTATTTACAAAAAATTATTAATAATGATAGAGATGTTAGTACAAGAATATCTAATTTAAAATTACAAGGTTATACAAATAGTGATGAAAAAATAATTGAAAAAGTAGATTCATCTTATGCAGATTCTAAAATTATAAAAAATTTAAAATTAACTAATAGTGGTTTTTATAAATATTCTAAATTGTTATCAGAAGATGAAATAAATGAATTATCTACTTTAGTTGAAACTAATGTAAAAATAGCATCAGATAATATAGTAAATGGTAAATTTGATATTAATCCAAAAATTGTTAACAATAATAATCTTGGATGTAATTATTGTAAATTTAAAGATATTTGTTATATGAAATATGAAGATACCGTTAAACTTAATATTGAAAGTGAGGTAGAAGAAAATGCCTAATTGGACTAAAGAACAAAAAGAAGCTATTACTAAAAGTGGATGTAATATTATAGTTAGTGCTGGTGCTGGAAGTGGAAAAACTGCAGTATTATCTGAAAGAGTTCTTGAAAAAATTAAAAAAGGTATACATATAAATGAATTATTAATTTTAACATTTACTAAAGCAGCTGCTGCTGAAATGAAAGATAGAATAAGAAAAAATCTTATTAAAGAAAACTTAACAGATGAATTAAATTTACTTTCATCATCTTATATTACAACATTTGATTCATTTGCATTATCAGTTGTAAAAAAATATTATTATTTACTTGGAATTTCACCTAATATATCAATAACAGATGAATCTTTAGTAAAAATAGAAGAACATAAAATAATGGATAATATATTTGAAAATTATTATATAAGTAATAATTCTAATTTTGAAAATTTAATAAAAAATTATTGTGTTAAAAATGATAATAATTTAAGAAAATTAGTTTTAAAGATTGCAAATCAAATAAATGGATATATTGATTCAGATGAATATATTAATTATTTAGAAAGTGAATTTTATAGTGATGAAAATATTAGTAAAATACTTGATGAATATGAAAATTTCATAAATGAAAAGAAACAAATAATAAAATTAGAACTTAATAATATGAAATTTTATTTTAATGAAGATTATATGGAAAATGTACATAGTCTTTTAGATAATTTATTAAATTCTGATGTTTATGATATAAAATTATATGGTAATATTAGTCTTCCAAGAGTTCCAAATGGAACAGTAGAAGAAGCAAAACAATTAAAAGAAAGAGTTAAAAATTTAGTTAAAAATTTATTATCATATGGTAATTATGGAAGTAAAGATGATATAAAATATAGTATTTTAAATACTAAATCAATTGTATTTTCAATATTAGATATTGTTAAAATTTATATTGAAGAATTAAAAAAATATAAAGAAGAAAATAATATTTATACATTTAATGATATAGCAAAAAATGCAATTAAAATATTAAAAGAAAATGAAAGTGCCAGAAATGAACTTAAATATTCTTTTAAAGAAATAATGATAGATGAATATCAGGATACTAATGATGTACAAGATATATTTATGAGTTATATTGAAAATAATAATGTATATATGGTAGGTGACATTAAACAATCTATCTATAAATTTAGAGGTTCAAATCCTAATATATTTAAAGATAAATATGATAAATATTTTAATAATGATGGTGGATATAAAATAGATTTAGTAAAGAACTTTAGAAGTAGAAATGAAGTACTTAATAATATTAATAAAATATTTGAATTACTTATGGATGATGAAATAGGTGGTGCTAATTATAAATTAAGTCATGAAATGATTTATGGTCTTACTACATATGATGAAGAAAAAATAAATGATTTTAATTATAATGTTAATATATTAGAATATGAAAATGAAAAAAATAGTAAATTTAGTGATAGTGAAATAGAAATATTTGCTATTGCAAAAGATATAAAAGAAAAACTAGATTCAAAATTAAAAGTATATGATAAAAATACAAATAAACTAAGACAAGCAACCTATAGTGATTTTGTTATTATATTAGATAGAAGTAAATATTTTAATGATTATAAAAAAATATTTGAATATATGGGTATTCCACTTACTGTACTTAGAGATGATAAATTAAATGTAAGTAATGATATATTAATTTTAAAGAATATAATTGATTTTATAATAAGAATTCATAATAATGATTATGGAATTGAATTTAAATATGATTTTATGAGTATAGGAAGAAGTTTCTTATATGAGTATAATGATAAAGAATTATTTGATTATTTTAAAAATAATAACTTTAATGATAGTAATTTATTTAAAGATTTTAGTAATTTTGATTCATTAAATTCTATGTCATGTAGTGAAATATTAGATAAAATATTAGATATTACTGATTTTTATTCTAAGATATATAAAATAGGTAATTATGAAGATGTTAATGTTAGAATTAAATCTATTTATAATTTATCAATTGATTTAAATAATATTGGATATACTATATTAGAATTTAGAGATTATTTAAATGAAATATTAGATTATGGAATAGATATAAAATATAAAACTTATAATTCAAATAATGATAGTGTTAAAATAATGACTATTCATGCATCTAAAGGACTTGAATATCCAATTTGTTATTTTGCAGATTTAGATCATACATTTAATACTGAAGATATAAAAAAATTATTTATTGTTGATAAAAAATATGGTTTAATTGTACCAAATGAAATAAATAATAGTGATCAAAATGATACTAGTATATTAAAAGAATTATATAAAAATAATTTAAATAAAGAAGAAATAAGTGAAAGATTAAGATTATTTTATGTAGCACTTACAAGAGCAAGAGAAAAAATGATAATTGTAGTACCTAATAAAGAAGTTCAACCATTAGAAAAAGATGAAAATGGTGTTATTGATAAAATAAGAAGATTAAGCTTTAATAAATTATCAGATTTTATAATAATGGAAAAACCTTATTTGAAAGAATACTTTAATGAAATAGATATAAATTCATTAAATTTAACTAAAGATTATTTATTACAAAAAAATAAAATAAATAATATAGATAAAGATAGTGAAGAATTTAAAGTAGAAGAAATTAATATTGAAAATGAAGAAGTAGAAGAAGAACATTTTTCAAAAGAATCAATAGAAATTATAAGTCATGAAGAAGTACAAAATATGGAATTTGGTACTAATGTACATGAAGTATTTGAATTAATTGATTTTAAAAATTATGATGAAAATATTATTAAAAATAAATTTATTCGTGAAAAAGTTAGTAAATTTATGAAGAGTAAATTATTAAATAATATTGAAGATGCAAATATTTATCATGAATATGAATTTATATATGAAAAAGATAATACTGAGTATCATGGTATTATAGATTTAATGATTGAACATGATGATTATATAGATTTAGTAGATTTTAAACTAAAAAATACTAAAGATGAAAAGTATATAAAACAATTAAATGGTTATAAAGATTATATAAATAGTATTAGTGATAAAAAAGTTAATTTATATTTATATTCAATAATTAATGAAAGTATTGATGAAATATAGTTTATAAAGATATATAGAAATATATATCTTTTTTAAAAAGTGTAAACTAATAAGTATATAAGTAATTTTTTTAACTTTTTTAAAATATCTCTATGGTATAATAATTTATAGTAAGGATAGGTGTTTAAAATGAAAAAAGAAAAAAAGGAAAAGAAAGAAAAAGCTGAAAAGTTAGATATTGATAATATTAATTTAAAAGAACTAGTACTTTCTGTAAAATTATTTTCAATAGTTGGAGTTGTTCTTGGATTTATATTTTTAATATTAACAGGATACTATTTTGTAGTATCTACTGATAATATAATTAATTATTCACCAGCAGAAATTCAAAATGATAGATTAACTATTAATTATATGTCAAATTTAAATGATTATTCACGTGAAGAAGCAATAGAAGCACTTAGCAATATTGGAAATAAAACTCTATTTATAGTAACTAATGTAGCTTTACCAACATTAATACTTGTTATAGTAATTGTGTTAATAATTATATCTTGTAAAATAGCGTACGATATAGTTAAAAATGTCAAAGAAAATAAAAATTTATTTACAAATAAAAAATTAGAAATGGTTAAGAAACTTAGAACAACATTAATAGTTGCATTGTTAATATCTTTTTTAGCTTTTGGATTTTCTCTTATAAGTATATTATTTATAGAATTAGCTTTAGAAATTATTATATATTTATTTGAAAATTGTGTTGAAAGAGAAAATAAAAGTTAAATTTATTTTCTTTTTTTTATGCTTATGTTATAATTAACAAAGAATAGTAGAAAAAATATGTGTGGGAATAACGAAAAAAGAATAATTAAAGGTAGTGGTGTAGTATGAAAATATTTATAAAACATATATTAAGAAATATTAAGGAAAATAAAGGAAGAACATTTTTAATATTAACATCTTTATTTGGGACAGCAATAGTTGTTTCTATATTGTTTGCATTTATTTTTTCTCTCAATGAATTGATAAATTCTTTTATTAGTGGAATAGTCACATTTGATTATCAAGTTTTTAGCTCTAATGAAGAAAATTTGACTTTTGATAGGATAAAAAATGTAGATTCAAATTTTGATTATTTAGGACTTCCAGATTATAATTATGGATACATTAAAGACTCAAAAGATAATTTTGTTAAAACAAATTTAACTGGATTAAATGTAGAAAATGCTAAAAAATTAAAATTAATTAAATTAGAAAATGATGATATAGATTCATTAAAAGATAATGAAATAATTATATCTAAAAAATATGCTGATGAAAATAAATTAGATATAAATTCAGTTATAAATTATTATAGTGAAGATAAAATTAAATATGAACTAACTGTAAAAGGAATTGCAGAAACAACAGGTATATTATTTGCCAAAAATAATTACACTATAGTATCAAATGAAAATACTTTATTAACAATTTCAAAAGAAAATGAAATAAAATATGATGAATTCCTTTTAAAATATACAGGCAATAAAGATAAAAAGAAATTAACTGAATATATATATTCTGTAGAAGATGATTATGGTTTAGATTTTTATGATTCTATGGAAGACATTTCTGATGTATGGGGAATGCTTAAACCATTTCTTATTTTTCCAATTATATGTATTTTCCTTATAATTTTAGTATTCTTTACTGTTAATTCAATAGTAAAAATAATTATAGAAGAAAGAATTCCAATTATTGGAACATTTAGAAGTCTTGGTGCAACACAAAGACAAATGAATTTAATATTACTAGCTGAAATGTCAACTTATGGTTTGATAGGTGGAATATTTGGTGGACTGGTTGGTAGTGCAGTAGCAAAATTGATATTTGCATTATTTGAAGATATGTCAAGTTCAATAGGAATAGAAATTTCAATGAATTATGGAAATGTTGCAATATATATAATGATTTTAACAATACTATTTATGGTTTCATTCCAAATTGCACTTTCAATAGCAGAAATAATAAAATCTAATAAATTAAGTATAAAAGATTGTATATTTAATAAAAATGAAAAAATATATAAATATAGTATTATTAAAATATTAATAGGTATTGCGTTCTTAATTATTTCAATTATAACATTAGTTTTAAATTCAAAAGTTACTATAATTCATGTAATTATAGGTATTTTATCAATATTTATATCAATTGCATTTTTAGTACCATTTATAACAAAATTGATTAGTGATTATATTATAAAAAAAGATAACCCAGTAATTGAAATGGCAAAAAATACAATAAAAAATAATAGATTACAAATTGGTAGTAATATAATTATGGGTGTAATGTTATGTATTTCATTAATTGCATTTTCGGTACTAAATTATATAAAAGCAGGAAATGAAGAAAAAATAAATATGATTAAATCTGATATATATGTTGACTCAACAAATGAAAGCATGAATCTTTTAAGTGAAATAGCTTCATTAAATAATGTAAAAGAAGCCGGTGCATTATATTATTCAAATTTAGACATTGGATATAGTGAAATGACATTTGCGAATAATAAAATAAATAATTTAACTATTATATATAGTGATGATTATGAAAAAATAGAAAAAAATAGTAATATAATAAAATTCGATGGCAAACTAGCAAATAATTTAAAGAATGATGAAGTTATAATTAGTAATTATTTAAAAGAAAAATATAACCTTAAATTAGGAGATGTTATTGTACTTAATGGTAGAACTAAAAGTAAAAGATTTACAGTAGATACTCCTTATAATTTAAAAATTGTAGGTTTTATGGATAGCGATAATATTGAAAATTCATCTATAATCTTAAGTGATAAAATAGCATTACAAGAAAGTATAAGATTTTTAGGATTTTCTTATATGATATATCTTGTAAATGTACAAGATGAAAATAAAATAAACGAAACAAAAGAAGATATATCAAAATTATTAACAAGTAATGATTTTGAACTTTATACAAATAAAGAATATAAAGAAGAAGTACAAAGTCAAATAGATTCAAATTTTATAAAACTTTCAGCAATTTTATTTATAATAATATCAATATCATTAATAGGTATTATTAATAATCAATCAGTAAGCTTTTTAGAAAGAAAAAAAGAATTAGCAATTTTATATTCAACTTCTATGAGTAGAAAACAAATTAATAATATGATAATGATTGAAATGTTATTATCATACATAATTTGTGGTTTATTATCATTAATATTTACATTTATGTTAATTGAATTAATAAAATGTGCAACTGATTTATCAGAAATGTATATGCAAATAAAATTTAGTTTTTCAGGAATAATAATTATATTTGTTGTTATAGCAATTATAATGTTTATTATATATTTAGTTATGAAGAAAAAAATTAAAAAAATGAATATTGTGGAGGAACTTAAGTATGAATAATGAAATAATATTAGAAGTTAAAAATTTAAGAAAAGTATTTGAAGATAATTTAGCAACACCATTAGAAGTATTAAAAAATATTAATTTAAAAGTTAGTAAAGGTGAATTTATTTCATTAATGGGTGAAAGTGGTTCTGGTAAATCAACATTACTATATCAAATAGGCTTTTTGGATACTCCAACGGAAGGAAATGTAATTATAGATGGTGTAGATGTAAATACATTGAATGATAATAAAAAATCTCAATTAAGAAGAGAAAAAATAGGATTTGTATTTCAATTTTATAATTTAATTCCTAATCTATCTGTTGAAGATAATATTTTACTTCCTGTTATAATGTCAAATAAAAAGAAAAAAGATTATGAAGAAAAATTAAATAAATTATTAGAAATTATAGGCCTTCAAGATAAAAGAAAATATCTTCCTAAACAATTATCAGGTGGACAGCAACAAAGAGTAGCAATAGCAAGAGCAGTAATTATGAGTCCATCATTGATACTAGCAGATGAACCAACTGGAAACTTAGATAGTGCTTCTACAGCTGAAATTATGAATTTATTTAAAAAATTAAATGAAGAAGAAAAAATTACTATTATACAGGTTACTCACTCAAAAAAAGTTGCAGAATATACAGATAAAATAATTTATTTGAAAGATGGTCAAATTGTTTCTACTTTAGATGATACTGTAAATAATGAAAATACAGCAGTAAAAGAAGAAATTCAAGTTATAGAAGGTGGAAATAATAATGAATAATAAGAAAATATATATAATTGTTTCTCTTATATTATTTGTTATATTATATACCATAAGTATCCTTGTTTTTGGAATTAAAGATAATACTATAATTAATAAACCAGTAAGTAATCTATTAACTAAACAGCCAAGATTAGAAGATGATTTCTATGATTACGTTAATTATAAATATTTAAGTGAAAATCATTTAGATGATGATACTGAACAATGGATGTATTTATATAGTGACGCTGGTAAAAAAATAAAAGAAGAGAAAAAAAATATAATTAATACTATTTTAAATAAATGTGATTCTTATAAAAAAGGATCAATAAATAATAAAATTTGTATTATATATAATAATTATAATGAATCTAAAAATAATAATAAAAATAAAGAAGATATAGATAAATATATAAATCAAATAAATAATTTACAAACATTAGATGAATATTTAAATTATATATACAAATTAGACTATGATTTAAGTGAAGATATTGTAACTAATGTAGGAATTTATTTCCAACCAAGTAATTATAAAAAGCCTTATTTTACTATGAATTTATTAAGTTATGATTATGGTGTTACAGATAAAGATTATTATAATAATGATGATTATATACAAGAATTAAATAAATTTAAAAAATATGATATTAATATTTTAACTACTTATGGATATACAGAATCAGAAGCAAATAAAATGGTAGAAAGTGTTCAAAGCATGTATAAAGAAATATCTAGATTTGCTATTAATTCTATTAAATTAGAAGAAAAAGGTTACAAAATTTATAAAAAAGCTGAGTTACAATCTATGCTTAAAAATATAAAAATAGATAATATTACAAAGTATTATTCAAATTTATATAATGGAAAAGATAATATATTAGTTACAGATATTAATCAATTATTATCAATGGACGAATATTTAATAGAAGAAAATTTAAATACATTAAAAAATTATGCAATACTAAAAATATTAACAGATTATTCAAAATATATAAATGATGAATTTTATACAATAAATAGTAAATTTGAAAATGATATGAGTGGTAACTTAAATTATGTAGAAGAAAAAGATGATATTATATATGAAATCATTTATGAAATATTTACTGATACAATTACAAATGAATTTGCAAATAAAAACTTTAGTAAATCAGAGAAAACATATTATACTAATTTAGTAAAAGAAGAATTAAATGCTTTCAAAGAAAGAATCTTAAAAGAAGATTGGCTTACAGATACTACTAAAAAAGAAGCATTAAAGAAAATTGATAATATGAAGTATACTATTGGTGTACCAGATGAATTAATTTATACTGAAAAGCAATATAATTATGGTGAAAATTCTTCATTTATTGATAATATAATAAATTCAAAAAATGTTTTATATAATGAAATGAATAGTCAATATAAAAAAGGAAATATATCATATGGAATTATTGATTCATTGGAGCAAAATGCTTATTATTTACCAGATGATAATAGTATAAATATATTATTAGGGGAAATATATACAGCAAAACTAGCTTTTGGATTAAGTGATGATTTGGATAAAGATTATTATAAAATTTTAGGTAGTTTAGGATTCACTATTGGTCATGAATTATCACATGCATTTGATTCAAGTGGTAGTAAATATGATGAAAATGGTAATTTTATTGATTGGTGGACTAAAGAAGATAAAGAAAAATTTAATCAATTAAATAATAAAGTAATAAAATATTATAATCAATATAATCAATATGGTAGCCAAACTCTTGGAGAAAATATTGCTGATTTAGGTGGAATGTCACTTGTTATTCAACTTGCAGAAAATAAAAATGCATCAACTAATAATTATAAAGAATTATTTGAAACATATACTCTTAGTTGGTGTACACAAGAATTACCATATATTAAAGTATATTTATTAAATAGTGATGAACATTCACCAAATAAAAACAGAGTAAACGCAGTTCTATCATCAACTAATAAATTTTATGAAATTTATGGTATAAAAGAAAATGATAAAATGTTTAAGCCTATTGAAGATAGAGTTTCTGTATGGTAGTAAAAAGTCTATAATTTTATAGATTTTTTTATTTATATATTCACTTTATTTATAAATGTGCTACAATTAAATCTGGTGATGTGAGAGAATATGAAAATTATAGTTGTTGGTATTGGAAAACTAGGTGAATATCTTACTAGAAGTTTAGTTAGAGAAGATAATGAAGTCACTTTAATTGATAAAGATTTTAGTTTAAATAAAGAACTTATTAACAATGAAGATGTTAATTATGTATGTGGAAATGCTCTTGATAGTAGTGTTTTAATTGAAGCTGGAGTACAAGAGTGTGATTTAATAATATGTGTTATGAATATGGATGAACAAAACATATTATGTTCCTTGCTTGCTAAAAAATTAGGAGCTAAAAATACAATAGCAAGAATTCGTTCTTTAGAATATAGTAGTTCAATTAATTTACTTAAAGATGAACTTGGTCTTTCTATGACTATAAATCCAGAACAATTAACAGCATTAAATATTGCTAAAACATTAAGTATTCCAAGTGCTTTAAATACTACATCATTTTTAAAAGGTAAACTTCAAATGATATCTTTAAAAATAAAGCAAGATTCTATATTAGATGGAATTAGTATTACAAATTTATCAAAAAAACATAATCTAAATATAATAGTTTGTGCTATTGAAAGAAATAATAAAGTAGTTGTACCAAATGGACATGATAAATTAAAATCAGGTGATATGATTAGTGTTTCAGGTACTATTAAAGATATTAACGAGTTTTTAACATTTGCAAATTTAATTAGTAATGAAACTAAAAAAGTAATGATAGCTGGTGGATCTAAAACATCAGTATATCTAGCTAAATATTTACTTGATATGAATATGAAAGTTAAAATAATTGAAATTAATAATGAAAGATGTAAAGAATTAAGTGAATTATTACCTGATGCATTAATTATTAATGCAGATGTATCAAATCAAGATATTTTATATGAAGAAGGTATTGAAGATGTTGATGCTTTTATTTCACTTACTAGTATAGATGAAGAAAATATTGTTTATTCAATGTTTGCATCAATTAAAAATATACCTAAAATTATTACTAAAGTTAATCATATAGATCTAAGTGGTATAGTTGAAAAAGCTAATATAGATACAGTAATAACCCCACATAGAATAGCAGCTAATCAAATTGTTAAATATGTAAGAGCTATTAAGAATAGTGAAAAAAGTAGTTGTGAAGCTATATATAAATTTAATGATGATAATTTTGAAATGCAAGAATTTAATATTAAAAATGATTTTCTAGGTATTGATATGAAAATAAAAGATATGAAAATTAAAAATAATATATTAATAGTTGCTATTCAAAGAGGTAGAAATGTTATTATGGCAAATGGTAATGAAAAAATTAAATTAAATGATACTATTGTTTTAATTGATAGTAGTAATTCTATTAGAGAAATAAATGATATTTTGGAGTAATATATGAAAAATAAAATTATTTATAATTATATTGGTAAAGTATTATTTGCTTTTTCTATTTTAATGTTATTTCCAATGATAATTTGTTTAATAAAAAAAGAAAGTTTAATACCTTTCTTAATACCATTTTTATTAACATTAATTATTGGTATTTTACTTAATTTAATTAAAACAGAAAAACAAACTTTATATGCAAAAGATGGATTTATAATAGTATCTTTATCTTGGATAATAATAAGTTTAATTAGTGCACTTCCATTTAGTATTTCACATTATAGTAGTTATATAGATGGAATATTTGAAGCAGTATCTGGTCTTACTACTACTGGTGCTAGTATATTTAAAGATGTAACAATACTTCCTAAAAGTTTATTATTTTGGAGAAGTTATATGCATTTTATTGGTGGTATGGGTGTACTTACATTTGTTATGGCAGTAATACCACTTTCTAGAAAAGATAAATCAATGCATGTTTTAAATGCAGAAATGCCTGGTAATAGTGTAGCCAAAATAGTACCAAGTACTAAGAAAACATTACTTTATTTATATGCATTATATTTATCACTATCATTAATTGAAATATTATTTTTAATGATAGGTAAAGTAAATTTTTTTGATAGTTTGCTTATTACTATGTCAACAGTGAGTACTGGTGGACTTACATTTTTAAATGATAGTATAGCTTCATATAGTTCATATGTTAAATTAATAGTTGCATTATTTATGTTTTTATCTGGAATTAACTTTAATATTTATTTATTATTAGTTATGAAAAAAAATAAAGCTATTTTAAAAAGTGAAGAATTAAAAGTATATATTTTGTTATTTATATTCTCAATTATATTTATATTTGCAAATATATGGAGTTTATATCCAAATATTAAAGATGCACTATTAAGTTCAATATTTCATGTCAGTTCTATAATGACAAGTACTGGTTTTTCAATTGGAGATATTAATGTTTATCCAACTATATGTAGAGTATTTTTATTATTTTTAATGTTAGTTAGTGCTTGTGCTGGTAGTACTTGTGGTGGATTTAAAATATCAAGATTAATATTATGTTTTAAAAGAATAAAAAGAGACTTATTAAAAATAGTACACCCAAATAGTGTACAAATAATAAAATATGAAGGTAAAAGAGTAGATGATACTCTAATAGATAGTAATTCAACATTCTTATTCCTATATGCTATATTATTAATTATTATTTTATTAATTGTAAGTATAGATGGATATTCATTTGAAATAACAATTAATGCTGTATTTTCAACATTTTCAAATACAGGATTGTGTTTTGAAATATCAAACTTTTCAATATTTAGTAATATATCTAAAATAGTAATGAGTCTTGGTATGTTACTTGGTAGACTTGAAATATTCCCACTTGTAGTATTATTTAGTGAATTAAAGAAAAGTATTTAAGGAAGTGTATTATGACAAAAAAAGAATATTTAAATGAATTAGATAAATTAAATTTAGATAAGAATAAATATTGTATTATTGCTGGTGGAGTTATGCTTTTAAATAATTTAAGAGATGAAACAAATGATATTGATTTAAGAATTAAACCTGAATATTTTAATGAATTATCAAAAAAATATAAGATGACTAAATCACCTAAATATTCATATTTGTACAACTTAAATGATTTTATAGAATTAGCCGTTACTGATTTTGATAAATCTGATATTACATATATTGATGGATATCCAGTATTAAAATTAGAAAAAGAATTAGAGTGGAAAATTAAAAACAATAGGCCAAAAGATCAAAGTGATATAGAAAAAATAAAAAAGTATTTAAAAATTAATTAAATTTAATTACTAGAAATCATAAAATAATAATGGTTTCTTTTTTTATAAAAAAGTGTGATTTTTATTGAAATTTTGGCTAAAATTTGCTATCATATATAAACGAATTAAGGGGTAAGTAGTATGAGAAAGAGTGTATTATATATTTTTTTATATATATTATGTGTAGTTGCTGCAATAACTATACTACCTTTTAATGTAAAAGCAGAAGAAAAAACTTACACTTTAAATGTAGATTTAAGTAATAATAAAGACTTATATACATATTCAGGAAATATTAATTATGATACTAATGTATTTGAAGAAATAGATATAAATAATTTTGATAATACTGAAGTAGAAATCGTAAATTATAATAAAGAAAATCATAAATTTGTAGTTATTTTTGGTAATAAAAAAGAGTTAAAAATAACATTTAAAGTAAAAAATGATGCTCATACTAATAGTACAATAATTACTATTAAAGATTTAATGTCATCATATGAAAATAAAGATATTAAATTAGATGATAAAAATTATGAAATTAAATTATCGAAAAATAGTGTTAAATTAACAAAAGAATTTGATACTAAAAATAATAATGAAATAGAAATAAAAAATGTATTATTTTTTAATCCAATTATTATATTAATCTCTGTATTTTTTATAGCACTTATATATTGGTATAATTCTAATTTTAGTAATTATGGAAATAAAATGATAAAAATTATAGTTAATTTAATATTTGTTGTTGGTCTTATTATATCAATTATTTTTAACTATAAATCTTATTATAATAAAAGTGATATAAATAATGATATTAAAATTAATTATGATGATGCTAGTGAAGTAATTAATTATTTATTAGATATTAAAGGATCTAAAAATGATTTAACATTTGGATTTAATGCAGATATAAATAATGATAGGAAATTAACTATAAGTGATGTTGCACAAGTTAATGATAATATTAATAGTTATAGTGTATCTATAATAGATACTAAAATTGATAAATATGTAAATAAAAATACAAAATTCAATTTAATATTTAAAGCAAAAGTATCTCCAAGTGAAACATTAAAAAAGGTAAGAATAAATGATGAATTATATGAAGTAGAGAATTTAGGTAATAATGAATATAAAGTAGAATTAACTTCTCCTCTTGTATCTGGAATTTTTAATATAACTATAGATAAATTTATATTAAGTAATAATAAAAAAGTAAGTAAAGAATATAAAACAAGTATAGATGTTTTAAAAGATAAACCACAACTTACTGATTATAAATATGATTCATTTAATAATCTAGTCTTATTTAATTTAATAGATAATGATAATGCAATAGTAGATGCTAATATTGTATTTAAATCTAATAATAAAGAAGATTATAATACTAAAATTAATATTGGAGAAAATGAAGTACTAGCAACTTTAAAAAATGGTAAATATAAAGTAACAGCAACTATTAAATATGATTTAGATAGTACTATAGATGATGAAAATAATTATGAAGTTAAATTAATTAATAAAGAAATAAATGTACTTAATGATTATAATTTTAAATTTAATAGTTTAAGATTAGAAAGTATTAATGAAAATAATAATATTTTATCTATTAGTTTTATTAGTACTAATGCATCAACATATAATATTGTATCTGTAAAAGTAAATGGGGAGTATTATAATGTAAAACAACAAAAAAATAAATACATTATTGATATTCCGTATGTAAAAAAAGAAAATATTGATATTAATGTAGATAGTGCAGTACTTGAAAATAAAAAAGAATTTATTATAAATGAACATTTATCACTATTTAAAAACAAACCTAATGTTAGTAATTTAGATATAAATTTAGATGGTGAAATTCTAACAGCTAATTATACAATAAATGATACAGATAAAGTAATTAAAAAAGTATATATTATACTTAAAGATTCAATTGGAAATATTATTGAAAAGAAAGAAATAAGTACTACTAGTAATAGTATAAAATTTAATAAAAAATTAAATACAGCTAATAAATATATTGTAGAAATAATTAGTGATTATAATAATTATGATGGAAAGAATCATGATAATGAGTTACTAGCAGAAAATAGTTTTAAAATTGAAGAAAGTGTTAAAGTAACTAGTGAAGTAAATAATTATATAAATAAAAATACTAATTTTAAAATCAAATATAAAATTACAGATAATATTAATGAAGATATTAAATTCTTATATATCAATGAAGAAAAATATGAAGCAAATTATCAAAAAGGATATTATGTAGTAGAATTTAATTCAGGAGACACTCCAAAAATATTAACTTATACTTTAAATAAAGTAGAGTATTCTAATGGAGTAATAGTTGATTTAAATTATACAGATGATATTGAAGTATTAAAAGATAAACCTAAAGTAGAAAATTATATATTTGAAGATAATTCTGAGTATCCAAAAATATACTTCAATATTAAAGATGTAGATAATAGTTTTGTAAGTGGTAGAGTTATTGTATTTGATGATAAAAATAAACTATATTTTGCTACTAATATTGATATAAATAAAACTGAATATGAATTAAAAATAAATGATACTAAAAATTATAAATTGAAATTAGAAGTAAATTATATATTAGATCAAAATAATAATGAAAAATATAATAAAACAGAATATCTATATCAAACAGATGTTAAACATATAACTAATTATAATTTTAAATTAAATAATGAAAAAATAACTATAAATAATAATATAGCTACTTTAACTTTTAATAGTACAAACTCAACTAATTATAATATTAAAAGTGTTATTATAAATGGTAATTCTTATGAAGTAATTAGAAATAAAAATACATATAAAGTAGAAATTAAATTAAATAATGATATTAAAAATATTAAATTAGAAAGTGTTAAATTATCAAATGGAAAAGTATTTGATAGTAATATTAATTTTGATATATTTAAAGATATTCCTAGTATTTCTAATTTTGAAAGTAAAATAAATAATAGTAATATTGATGTAAGTTTTAATATTAAAGATGATATGAATACTATTAAAAATAATAAAATAACTTTAATATTAAAAGATTATAATAATAAAATAATTAAAACAAAAGAAATAACTTTTGATAATAAAAAAGTAAATTATACTTTTGAAAATATATTAGCTAATAATTATATAATTGATATCAAAACTAACTATGATTTAGTAGATGGAAAAACTCATAATAATGAAAGTATATTTACAAAAGAAAATATTAATGTTCCAGTAGTATCTACTATTAAAACAATTAATATATCAAATAGTTATCCACAAAAAGAAGAAAGTATTATTATAAAATATAATATTGAAACTAATACACAAGAAAAAGTAAAATCTCTTCTTATTAATTCTAAAGTATATAATGTTGAAAAAGTAAAAGATGGATATACAGTTACTATAAATGTACCAAATAAAAGTGGAGAAGTTGAATATAAAGTTACTAAAATTTATTTTGATAAATTAGAAAGTAATGTATCATTAACTGATAAAATAAATGTACTTAAAAATAATCCTATTATTAAAGATTATACATTTGAAAAAGAAAACAACACAGCTAAATTTACTTTTGAAGTAGAAGATGTTGATAATATTCTTGATAATAGTTCTTTACTAGTAGAAGTAGATAATCAAACTAAAAAAGTAAAAGTAGGTAAAAACACAATTGAATTTAGTAATCTTAATAATAAAGATTTAACATTTAAAATTGTTAGTAATTATGATATAAAAAATAATAGTTTACTTAAAGAATATACAAATGTTATATTTACTAAATCATTTAATATGAATGATAATAATTATAATATAAGTGAACTTAAAACTGAAAAAGAATATTATGAAAAAAATGAACAATTAAATTTAACATTTAAATATAAATCTAATAATAATTTTTATCCTGAAAAAGCTATTATCAATAATAAAGAATATGATATAGTTAAAACAAATAAAAATTATATTATAAATAAAATAGATGTTAATAGTGATTTAGGTGAAAATAATATCTCTAATATTAAAATTAAATTAAATAATGGAGAAATTATTAATAATATTGATAATATAAATTATGAAGTATTAAAAGAAAAACCAAGTATTAAAGATTTTACTTATCAATATAATAATAACAAAATATATATTGCATTTAATTTAAATGATGAAGATAATACTATTATAGATAATTCTAAAATAAAAATATTAGATGATAAAAATAAATTAGTTTTAGAAGAAAAATTAATTCATGGTAAAAATACTATTAGTTTTGATAAAACTACTAATAATTATAATATAGAAGTAAGTACTAATTATAATTTATTTGATGATGAAAAATATACTAGTAAAAATAAAGTAATATATAAAAATAATATATCTTTAGATAAACATTATATTGAATTTAAAAATATAGATGAAATTAAATTATATTATAAATATAATGATGAATATAAAAGTATACTTAAGACGAATTTAAATGATTTAAATAATTTAGATAACTTTATGGTAAAAGTTATTATGAAAGATTTACCTAGTTTTTATAGTAAAATAGATAGTTATGAAATTATAGATGATAAAATAGTATTTAATTTAAAATTTGATAATGCTATTCAATATGAAAATAATAAAGTTATAAATGTAAATAATATATCTGTTGTATTTGGTTATGTTAATAATAATGTTGTTGTTAAAAAAGATTATTATGAAATAAATGAATCTGATAGTTTAAATATACCAAATTATGAATTACTTAAAGAATTTAGTAATTATGATTCTAATAAAGATAAAATATATTATAATTTAAATAAATTAATGCCATTTATAGATAGTAGATTTATAGTAGATTATGCTTCTAATATTGATAGTTATGGTACATTAAATAATGAATTAATTGAAGCTATTATTCCATATGATAAAAATTCTAAAATGGTAAATTATTTAACTAATAAAAATTATAAAACTTTATCATTTATAAAAGTAATATTTGATAGTGGAAAAGTAAAAGATTATAAATTAACTTATAATGATTATAAAAATGGAGTAGTAAGTTATAAAATAAATGAACTTAATATTATTTATAATTATAATAGATTTGTTATAAATGAAAATTCAAATATAATAAATGATTTATTAAATTATGCTAATAGTTTAAATTATAATTATGATATGGATAATATTAATAAAATAAAAGATAGTAAAGCATATATTGAATATTATAATGAAACAACTAAGAAAAATATGAAAGATATAATATTAAAATTATTAAATAGTGAGTATTCTATTATAAATGAAAATGATGGTTTAAATAGTATTATTAAAAATGAATTAATTGATAGTAATAAATTAAAAGAATTTATATATACATATAATTATATATCTAGATTTTATAATTTTAATATAGGAAATGTTAATGTTCGTGATAGTTTATTATTCCATAATGAAATGTTTGGAAATAAAACTAATATAGATACATTTATAAGTAAAATTAAAACTGGTGATATAAATACATATAATACAAGTGGATTTTATTTAAATAATATTTCTAATATTACTAATATAGATACTTTACAAGAATTTATTGAATATTATATTAAAACATTTGAAAATTATGATGATGTTAATGATTGGTTTACAAATAATTTTAATGGAATAATTAGTGAAGTTAGTATAGATGATAGTAGTCTTGAATATAGAGCATGGTATCATTTAAAAAGAAGACCAAATTTAATATTGCCATTAATTACTATACCTAAAAATTCTGGATATATAATATCATTACCATCACAAATAATTATAGGTTCACAAAGAGTATATATAACTAATCCAAATAATAGTAAAGATAATAAAACATTAACAAATAAAATAAATAATTATTCTTCATCTATAAAAGACTATTATACAAGAATCTATAATCTTATTGATCCAAATTCATTAAATAGAGTATCTGATATACAAATTGATAGTAATATTATATTAGATAAAAATGGAAATAAAGTAATACAAACTTCAGGTAATTCAAATGAAGAATTCCATAAGAATTTTAATGAATTAGTTAATTTATGGAATTATGATGAATCTAATTTTAAAGATAGAGTAATATGGAATATACCTATTTTAAATAATTTTGATGAATTTGTAAGTAAAACAATATCTAATCAATTTAACAAAATATTTATGAATAGTGTAATAATAAGAAATAAAAATATTGATTTAGATAAAACAGATTTAAGATTTAATTTAATTAAAGATTACAATGAATCAAATAAACTTAATAGTAATTTAAAACTTAGTAGAATAAAAAACTTAGATCAATTAGAAGATTATTATAATAAACTTTTCTTAACTATTGATTTATTAGATTATATAGAAGCAAATGTATTTTTAACATTAAGTCCACAAGAACAAGCATCTATCGCGGTGCAAATAAATTATTTAGAAGATAGTAATAAAGTAAAATATACTAAATTAACAGAAGAAGAAATAAAAAATATGAATTTAAAAACAGTTAATGATTTGATAGAAAATAGAATTATTTTAAAATCAAATATTAATGATAATTATAATATTTTTGATAGTCATTGGTATCAAGCATATAAATCAAATGGTATGATAGAAGATAGTATAAGTAATTATTTTGCATATGAAATGCTTGGATATAAAGGATATAATGATGGATTTATAAATTGGTATAATATAAAATCTGGTAATAATGATGTAGATGTTCTTAAAAAAATTACTGGATATGAATCATTTAATGAATATAAATTATCTAGATATGAAGTTGTAGATAATTTATGGAAAGAAATAAGAGAAAATATTAAAAATGGTTCTAATTATATAATTGATCCTGATAAAATATATGATGAATTTGAAAGAGCTTTAAAAATTGATTCTAGTAATAAAAATTTAATTAATAGTGTTAATTTAAAGAAAAATATTTCCTATAACATAAAGAAAAATAGTAATGATTTTGAAAAAAATATGTTTGGTATTTTATTAAATGTTAATAGTATTCATGTAAGTACTTCAAATGAATTTGTAGAAACAATTAATAATAATCCAAAAGCAAAAATTATATTAGATAATGATATAGATTTTTCAAATTATAAAAATACAAATTCAATTATTAAATCTGTATTTAGTGGTGAACTTGATGGAAATAATAAAAAAATAACAGGTAATATAGTACCAATATTTGATATGATTAGTAATTCTACTATTGAGAATTTGACAATAGAAAATTCAAATATTAAAGTTAAAAGTAATAATATAGGAGTACTTGCTAAAAAAATAGAAAACTCAAATATTACTAATGTTGTTATTAAAAAACCAGTAATTGATTCTGGTAAAAATAATCAAATTGGTTCTCTTGCTGGTTATGTTTCAAATACTAAAATAAAAGATGTTCATGTTATTAATGGTAAGATAACAGGAGGACAGAGAACAGCTGGTTTAATTGGTTATGCTGTAGATAACACAACTATAGAAGAGTGTAGTGTAACTGCATATGTAATAGCTAGTAATAGTTCATCATCATTATTTGTAGGAGAAACATTCTCATCTACTTTAGAAAATAATTATGCAGTAGGGGAAATTAATGTTAGTGGAAATATTAATGATATAGGTGGGTTTATAGGATATGCTAATAATTCACAAATAAGATTTAATTTTACTAAAGTTGTAATGAATACACCAAAAAATTCAGGTGGATTTGTAGGTCAAGTAGTAGGTAATGCAGATATTCAAAATAATATATCATTCTCATCTTCTACAAAAGCATATAAGTTTGATGGTAGAACAGATATAAGTGTTATTAGTAGTGCAGGTTATACAAATAATTATGAATTAGCTGATGTTAAAGGTAATAATACTTATTCAAGACATGATAGTATTAAATCAAAAATAATTACAATTAATAGTAAAGATCTTAATGAAGAATTATTTATAAAAGAAAATAAACTATCATGGAACTTAGATATATGGAATATAAGTGATGTTAGTAATGGTGGACTTCCTAAATTAAAATTACATGATCCAAATAGTGATTTATCTATCTTAAAAGAAGGTATTATAGAAAATAATATAGATGGATATGATAAAACAATTATGGATGAATAAAAAAATTATTAGCAGAAATGTTAATAATTTTTTAATTTCTATAAAATAGACAAATAAATTTTATAATGATATAATTTAATAAAATAGGAGTTTAGAATATGATTTTTAGTACATTTACAGATACAGTCTTTTTAAAAAAATCATCTGATTTACAGAAAAAATATGAAGCATTATTAAAATTAACAAAAGAATATCCTAATAATGAAAAATTACAAGAAGAATTTTATATTGTTAAAAAAGGTTTTGAAGGAGAAAATGAAATAAGTTATCAATTATCAAAATCAAATTTAGGATTATTTGTTTTAAGTGATATAAATATTAAATATGAAGATTTAACAGCACAAATAGATTTTGTTGTTTTAAGTAAAGCATATTGTTATTTTATTGAATGTAAAAATTTAATAGGGAATATTACAGTAAATGATAAAGGAGATTTTATAAGAGAATATACTTTTAATAATCAAAAGATAAAGAAAGGTATGTATTCACCTTTAAGACAAGTTGAAGCTCAAAGAGATGTATATAAAAAAATATGGAATAATAGATTAAGTAAAAATAAAATAGTTAATTATATATTAAAAACTCTAAATGAAAAAAATTTTGAAGATAATCATAGAGTATTAGTAGTAGCAGCAAATTCTGATACAATCTTAAATACAAAATATGCTCCTAAAGATATGAAATATAAAATTATAAGATCAGATGCTTTAGTTAGACAAATAAAATATGATTTAGATCATTCTGATAAATCATTATGGTTAAATAAATCAGAACAAGAAAAATGGGCGAATGCCTTCTTAAATATTAATATAGATAATCACAGTGATTATTATTCATATTATAAAAATAAATATATTAATACTACTAATATAGATAAAACATTATTAAAAGAAAAATTAATTAATTTTAGAAAAAATAGATCTGCTGAAATGAAAATACCTGCTTATTATATTTTTACAAATGATGAATTAGATAAAATAATAGATTTATGCCCTAGAACGATAGAAAAATTACAAGAGTCAAAAATACTTGAAAGCATTAAAATAAAAGTTCATGGAGAAAAAATAGTAGAAGTTATTAATAATTATTTACAAAATAAAAACAATTAATATTTTTATTTATTAATTGTTTTTTAGTACCATAATTTAGTTAAATTACCATCTTCTTTATAATAACTATCCATAAGCATTACATAATAATATCTTTTAAATAAATCTTTTTTAGAATATGGAATTATTACTACTGCAACATTTGGTGGAGTCCATAAGCTTTCAGCTACATAATAGTATTTATCATCTTCACCAACAATTATTGCTATATGTCCGCCTTGTACACCACCTGAACTTAATAAATCTCCTACTTTAACTTTACCAGATTTAACAATATTAGCATTAAATTTAGTTCTAACACCATAATCAGTTAAATCTTTATGTGGAGCTAGTCCTGCTCCTATATCTCCAACATCAAATCCACCATTTAATAATACCCAAGATACAAAACCAGAACAATCAAGTCCATTGCTTCTATATCCATGAGATGGTCTTGAATATAATGAACATCCCCAAGTTTTAGGACCAGCTAATTTCTTCTTAATTCCAGAATATCTACTATTATGAAGATATAGTCCTACATGATAATATCTTCCTTCACCATCAACTCCATTAGTACTTCCCCTTCCATTTTCACTAAAGTATCTAATTTTATAAGGAAATTCTAATGCTAAGAATCTTGCGGCTTCAACAGCTCCAGCTCTTGTTTTATATCCAGCATCATTTATTCTATCTTTTAATATTTCATCAAGTAAGTCATTTTCTTCTTTTGAATATTTACCACATGGTAAATAAGATTTTTTAGAATTATAATTTTTAGGTCTTACAGTAATCAAATTAGTAACAACAACATCTACACTAGCTTTCTCATTCATAATTTCAGCATATACTTTTGTTGTACCTTTTTTAACCCCAGTTATTTTACCATTTTCATCAACTTTAGCAATATCTTCATTTTCACTATACCAATGTACTTCATCTTGAATTTTTCCAATACCATCAAAAGAAGAACTTACATTATATGTACCATTAATTGCTATGTATACTTTTTCTTTGTTAATATTAATATTAGTTATTTTACCTAAATTTTCTGTATTATTAACTCTAATAATTTTATCATCTTCATTTTTTAAATAAACATAATATATATTTTTATCTATATCTATTAAAATAGAATTATTTTTACTTAAAATCCATTTATCATTTATAGTAGGAGTAATATTATCATTTTTAACTATATAATATATTTTATTTCTATATCTTTTTTCATCCAATTTAAAATTTATCATTAATTTATTATCATTATTTATACTAACACTTTCAACTACTGGAATAGGTGAAATATAATAACTTAAATATAAATAATAAGTAATAAATGATAAAATAGTTAAACATATTAAAATTATTCCTACCACTTTTACTCTTTTCATATTATTATTTTATCATTATATTTGAATTATCACAATAATAGAAAAAAATGATATTGTATGATATAATCAACTTATAAATAAAATACAAGGAGTAGTAAAAATGAAAACAAATCTTTTTATAAAATTATTAGTTAGTATTCCAGTTATATTAATAGTACTTTATTTTATTCCAGTACTAGGAGTATTTTTATTGATATTTAGATATATTATTTATAGTAATAAAAAAAGAATTTATACTCCAATTACTATTCTTATTGTAGGATTATTAATTCTTATTCCTAAATTAATTTCTATGATTTTTAATGCAACTAATATTAGTATAAATGTAATACCATATTTAAATAATATACTAACTTCAGATTTATATAATATTAATTTTATAAAATATAGTAAATTATTAATATCAATAGGAGTTATATTTTTAATATTATCTTTTATATTTAGAAATTTATTTAATAAAGCAAGTGCTAAAATTAATGATAAAATAAGTAAATATATAACAGAAACAGAAAAAAGAGATATAGAAATATCAAGATCTAATGATATGAAAATGAAAGAAAAAAGAGAGAAAGCTAAAAATACAAATTATGTTAAATGTCCATATTGTGGTTCAGATAATTTATTATCAGAAAAAACAGGTAAATGTAAATTTTGTAGAAGAACAATATTAAATAATAATTATCATGAATGAAAGGAATTAATATTATGGCAAGCTCAAATAAAACAGGGAAAACTATAGATAATATACTTTTTGGTATATTTGGTACAATAGCAGTTATACTTATTTTAATTGTAGTATCATTCATGGCTTTAATAATTTATAGAATTGTTGCTCCAAGAATAAAATCTAATAATACTACAGCAGATGGTTTTACAATATCATCATATAATGTTGTTTTAGATGTAAAAGAAGATAATAAAGTAGAAGTTACAGAGAATATTAATACTAATTGGTATGAACCTTATCATCATGGAATATATAAATTTACTCCTTTATGGTTAGAATATACTAGTAAAGATGGAAGAATAGTAAAAAGAAAAGCAATTATTTCTAATTATAGAGCAGTAGGAGACCCTTATAGTGTAAGAACTATAAAAAAGAAAGAAAGAATTCAAATTGGAAGTTCTAATAAATATGTAGATCTTGGAGAAAAAGAATATATTATAAAATATACATATGATATGGGAAAAGATCCATATAAAAGATTTGATGAATTTATTTTTCATGTTTATGGTGATTATTGGGGTGTAGAAATAAATAATCCATCAATTCAAGTAATTATGCCTAAGAATATTGAAGGATATAATATAAATTTCTTTACTGATAAATATAGAAAAAATAATGTAACTGCTGCAGTTGATTATAGCGTATATGGTAATGTTTTATATGCAGAATTAAATGAAGAAAAATATCAAAAATTATTAGAAAATAATCATGAAGAAAAAAATAAAGCTTTAATGTCATCATTAACAGTAGATATTGAATTACCAGAAGGATATTTTGTAGGTGGTAGTTGGAACTATGGTTGGAAATCTTTTACAATTTCAATAGTTACAATTGTATCAACCATAATTATATTTTGTTTATGGCTTAAATTTGGTAAAAATTATTCAAAAAGAGCACCTACAGTTGAATTTTATCCACCAGATGATTTAACTGCAGCTGAAATAGGATATGTATATAATAAAAATCAATCTAGTAAAAAATTTACAATTGCTTTAATAGTTCAATTAGCAAGTAAAGGGTATATAAAAATTGATGAATTAAAAAGTGATAAAAAATCAAATTTATTTATAAAATATGATGATGAAATACAAATAACTAATTTACATAAAAAACCTAAACCTATTGAAGACTATGATTTAGTTATAAGTCGTAAAATAGAAGTAAAAAAATTAAAAGAAATAGATGAAAATTTAAATAAAGATGAAAAAGCTATGATGAAATTTTTATTTAAAAGTGGAGAATTAAAAACTTTAAATTCTAATATAAATAAATTTTTAAGTGTTAAAGATAAATTAGTAAATAATGGATATATAGAAATTGTTAATGATAATGAAAAAGCTATTTTATTAGATGAAAAAATTAAAAAATCTGAATATGAAAAAAAATTAAAACAATATCAAAAAGATATGGAAGAGTATAATAAATATATTTCTTTATTAACAGATTTAGAAAAAATTGTATATGAAAGACTTTTTGAATCAGAAGATGTAATAATTATAAGTGAACATTATACTTTATATAAAGCATTTGATGAAATAGATAAAGAATTATCTAGTAGTTTTGAGAATAAGGTTCATGAAAATATATCTACGAGATTATTTTATGTATCATTATTTGATAGTGTATTATTTTTAATACTAAGTTTTATATCTTATTTTTCTATAGAAGATTTAGATCCTAGTGTATATGAATTATATTATTTATCATTTTCATGTGGTTTTGTTAGTTTGATATTGGCACTATTTATGAAAAAGAGAACTGAATATGGGGAATATATTACTGCTAGGGTTAAAGGATTTAGAGAATTCTTAATGACTGTTGAAAAAGATAAATTAGAATCATTAGTTAATGAAAATCCAAATTATTTTTATAATATACTACCATATACTTATGCTTTAAATATATCAAAGCAATGGATAAAGAAGTTTGAAAATATACCTATTCCTGAAATGGATATGGGATCTTTTGATTATGGAAGTGATAGATCTTATAGTAGCTTATATAATAATGTATATTATGCTATAACATCTTCATCACATGGTGGCTCATCAGGTTCTTCTTCAAGTGGATGTTCATCTTGTGGTGGTGGAAGTTCATCAAGTGGTGGTGGATGCTCATCTTGTGGGGGTGGTGGATCTTGGTAAAAAGATTTATATTACAATGGCATTTAAGTGAAAATTGTAATTTAAAATGTTTACATTGTTATCAAGAGTCACATAAACCTGTTCAATTAAAATATGATCAATTAGTTATAATATATAATCAATTTAAAGAATTATTAAAAAAATTAAATATGAAAGGACACATAAATATTACAGGTGGAGAACCATTATGTAATCCATATTTATTTAAAATTTTAGATTTAATAAAAAAAGATAATGATTTAATAAGTTTTTCAATACTTACAAATGGTACTTTAATAACAGAAAAAATAGCAAAAAAAATAAAAAGTTATAATCCATATTATGTTCAAGTAAGTTTAGAAGGTGGTAAAAAAACAAATGATTATATTAGAGGTAAAGGTACATATAAAAAAATAGCTAATGGTATAATTAATTTAAGAAAACAAGATATATTTACTTCAATATCATTTACAGCAACAAGACTAAATTATAAAGAATTTCCAAAAGTTGTTAAATATGCTAGAAAATATAATGTTAATAATGTTTGGTCAGATAGATATATTCCATTAGGTGATTCAGAAAGTAAAAATTTAACTTTAAATTTTGAACAAACAAGAGAATATTTAGAAATAATGAATAAAGAAAGAAATAAATTTATTAAAAAGAAAAATAATATTACAACTATATCAATGTATAGAGCATTACAATTTCAAATGACTAATGATTTTGCTTATGGATGTACAGCTGGAGATACATTATTAACAGTTATGGAAAATGGTGATTTAGTACCATGTAGAAGAATGCCAATAATAGTAGGTAATTTATTTGAAAAAAGTATGTATGATATTTATAAAAATAATAAAATATTAAAAGAATTAAGAAATAATAAAATTCCAGATGAATGTGTTGGTTGTGAACATTCAGAAATGTGTCATGGTGGATTAAAATGTTTAACATATGCTATATATAAAGATTTAAATCATAAAGATGTAGGTTGTGATTTAAATTAAAGATGGTAGATAAATATAATAAGGATGAGTTTATTATGGAATATGGAATTGAATATGTTTGTAAAAAATGTAAGAATGAAAAATATATGTTATATGAATTTATGTGATTATTGTGGAAGTAATACATTTGAAAAAGATACAGAATTTATAAGATTGGATTGAAAAATAATTTTATTATAAAATTATATTTTTTGTTAAATTGTAAAAAAGTGCAGAATCTGAAAAACGTATGTTATAATTAAATTGAAAGGAGAAAATTATGGATAAAAAAGAAAAAACTAATTCATATTATTTAGAATATTTAGATAATGCTGGAAACATACGAAATGAACTTAAGAAAGTTTTAGTAAATGAAGAAGATAGAAAAAATTGTGAAGTAGAAAAATTCTTAAAATTATTAAATGATTTTATAATTGAAACTTTAGATAAAAATAAATATGATATTTTAAAACAATTTATATCTTATGCAGATAAACTATGTTTTGGAACAATATATTATATATTAATTATTAACTCTAATTTAAATGATAAAAGTATTGGTAATTTAAAAAAATATATTGATAAGCAAGTGGATCTATATATGATTTTTAATTTTATTCGTGAAGATAAAATTAAAAATCATATTTAGTATAAAATAAGATACTTGATAAAAGTATCTTTTATTATGTAAGACTTATTTAAAGATAAAAGTTATTAGAATTTAAATAAACAATTAAAGTAGTAGATTATTTGGAATTTAAAAATTCATTTTTTAATAATTGAAATGAAAATGTAATTTTACTATAATAAATATGTATTTTATTTATGGTGATTTTATGAAAGTAATAAAAGATATTGTAGTAATTGATGGGCAAATCAATAGAAATTTAGTTTATTATAAATTTAACACAAGTAATAATACTTATACAGTAAAATATAAAAATAGTAATAAATTTTATTCATATTCATATTCTAGGGTTATGATTCTTAGAAATGGTGTTGAAATTAAAATTGATAGTAATATAATTTTTTATAATGGTTTAAGATTAAAGAATATTAAAAATATATTTCAATACATTTATGATAATACTAAATATTATGTAGTAAATTATAATAATAACACACAGTCTTTATTTAAAGAAAGAGAATTAATTATATATAACAACGCAAATAATAATATATTAGATTACTTAAGTGAAGTATCAAAAATAATATCATTAGAAACGGATAATGGTAAGAAAATATTATCAGATCAAATGTCAAAAGTTCAACTTGATAATTTAGAATCATCACTAGCTAATTATTTAAGATGTAATGAAAATACTAAAAAAAATGATAATTTAAATTGTTTAATTTTTCCATTTGGTTGTAATTCTAGTCAATATTTGGCAGTAGAAAATGCTATGAATAATAAAACAAGTATAATTGAAGGCCCACCCGGAACAGGTAAGACTCAAACAATATTAAATATCATAGCTAATATTATTATTCGTGATATGAATTGTCAAGTAGTTTCAAATAATAATGCTGCTATTGAAAATATTGAAGAAAAATTGAAAAAATATAATTTAGATTTTATTGTGGCTTTATTAGGTAAAAATAATAACAAAAAAATTTTTATAGAATGTCAAAATAATAAAATACCTTCTTTAGATGAATATAAAGATTTTAATCTAAATGAGTTATCAATAAAAATAAATGAGTATTATAAAACAGTTAAGAGTCTATATACAACAAAAAATCAAGTTGCAATATTGAAACATCAATTAAATGAATTAGAACTAGAGTATAAATATTTTAAAGTATATTTGAAAAATCAAAATATAAAGATACTAAATTTAAAAGTAAATAATAAAAGTAAATTATCTTATCTATTAAGAGAAATTGAAAGTATTAATAAATTGACTTTTCTAAATAAATTAAAATTTATGTGTTTATATAGAATAGGATCAATTTCGTTTTATAAAAATGAAATGAATTTAATTATTAATACATTAAAGAATGAATTATATAAATATGAATTGGATAATTTAAGAACAAGTATTTCTGAGAAGGAAAATTTTATTAAAAATTATAATATTTATGAAAAAGAATATATACGATTATCTATGCAATATCTAAAAAGTTATTTATTTAATAAATATTGTAAAAATAGAAAAATATATACATTATCAGAGATAAGAAGAAATAGTTATGATTTTGTAAAAGATTATCCGGTTATTTTAAGTACAACATATTCATCACGTAATACATTTAGTTATGAGTTTAAGTTTGATTATATTATTATGGATGAAGCTAGTCAAATTGATGTTGTAACAGGAGCTTTAGCCTTATCATCTGCAACATATTCGGTAGTAATAGGTGATGAAAAACAACTTCCTAATGTTATATCTGATAAAGTAAAAATGCAAACTGATTTAATATTTAAAAATTATTCATTAGATATTGGATATTCTTTTTCTTTAAATAGTTTTTTAAATAGTATAAAGAAAATAGTTTCTACAGCTCCAATTACTTTGCTAAAAGAACATTATAGATGTCATCCTAAAATAATAAATTTTTGTAGTAAGAAATTTTATAATAATCAATTAGTTATTATGACAGAAGATAAGGGTGAAAAAAATGTAATAAGAATTATAAAAACTAATAAAGGGAATCATTCTCGTGATAATTCCAATCAAAGACAATTAGATATTATAAAAGATATAGTGAAAGAATTAGGTGATAATAGTGATATAGGAATTATTGCACCATATAACAATCAAGTTTCGTTAATTAAAAATAGTATTCCTAATGTTGAAGTTAGCACTGTTCATAAATTTCAAGGACGAGAAAAAAATACAATTATAATATCAACAGTTGATGATGAAATTACAGATTTTGTTGCTAATGCAAACATTTTAAATGTTGCAATTTCTAGAGCAAAAAACAATTTAATATTTATAGTTACTGGTAATACAATAAAAAATAAGAATATTACAGATTTTATTGATTATGCAGAATATAATAACATGGAAATAGAAGATAGTAAAATATATTCTGTGTTTGATTTATTATATAAACAACATGAATTGGAAAGATTAAATTTTTTTAAAAAGCATAATCGTATTTCTAAGTATGATTCTGAAAATTTAATTTATTATCTTATTGATGAAACTGTAAAAAAGTATGACAATTTAGGATTTATTTTTCATCAACCAATGCGTTCATTAATAAAAGATAAATCTTTATTAAATGAAAAAGAGATAAAATATGTTTTAAATAATGCTACGCATATTGACTTTATTATTTATAATCTTTTGAGTAAAAAACCAATTTTAGCAATTGAAGTTGATGGTTATAAATTTCATAAAGAAGGTAGTGAGCAGTATAATAGAGATTTAATGAAAAATGATATTTTGAAAAAGTATAATATTCCATTAGTAAGGTTGAAAACTAATGGTAGTAGAGAAAAAGAAATTATTTGTGATGAATTAAATAGAATATATAATATTAAGTAAAAAATATAACCAATAAATATAGATACTATTATTGCAGAAAAGGTATAGAAGTTAATCACTTGAAAAAATAATATAAATAGAGAATTTAAAAAAACTATGAGTAGGATAATATAGAAGTATAGCAGAAGAAACAAATTTAAATAAATATATTTTTATGTAATATATTGGAAAAATAATAAAAATAAAATTATATAAAAAGTACTATCTAATATTTATTAAATAGTACTTTTTAAATTATTTATGGTCTAATTTTAATTTTTCTTTTAAAGAAATTAAAGCTTCTAATATTATTGGTATTATAATTACTGATGATATAAATTCATAAGTGTTTATTATTTTAGTTTGAAATACATTATTAATTTGTAAAATTATGTATACAAAAATTATAGAAAAAGTCCATACAATTTTTGATAACCCATAATTTATTTGATTTTCATTAGTATTTGACAATTGAATAATTTTAGAAAATAAAAAGTCTATAATGATACAAAATGGTTTTATAATTATAGATAAAAATAAAGAAATTGTATATGTAGTAGTACATATAATTATATCTAAGATAAACTTTGGAAAAAATAATAAAATTTTTTTAATTATAGAATTATGTTTGTTATAAACAAGCTTATTAGTGTTATTGAATTTTAAAATAATGCTATTAAAATCAATTTTACTATAAATCAAATTTATTAATTTTTCGTATTTGTTAATAAAACTGCTAATGTTAACTTTTTTTAAATTTTTTATTACAAAATATACATTTACTAGTAGGCAATAAAAACTACTATATATTTCAAATAATAAAATAATGATACAAATAATTTGCAATAATCCTTCGCTGGTAATACTAATGAATAAATCATTATAATTTATTTTTGAAAAGAAAACTAGAGCCCAAGTGACAACAGAACCATATTCGTAATAATTAAATTTAAATGCAGATGGTTTATCAGTAGTCATTGGTTTTATATATACGATGTAAAATAATAAAACAATAGATGGAATACACATAAAGGAAATATATTTGATTATTTTTGTAATAATAGATTTTAAACATATTGTTAATAGTAAAGCTATACTAATTCCACCAATAAATTCAATTATATTAATTGTTTTCTCGTTTTCTCCTTTATTATTATTTATAGCATTATTTTTGCTTTTAATATCATGTATTAATGAAATTATAAAGTTAAATATGATACAGCAAATAGAAAAATAAATAATAAAATTAATTAAAGAATTAACATTAATAATATTCTTATATAATTCTAAATCAATCATTTTAATCACACCTTTTTTCATATATTATATCACACCCTTTTTATTGATATTTAAATTTTTTTGAAATTTAAGAATTGTTTGGTAAGTGCTGAATTTATGATTACTCTCTTATATTATAGGAAAAGCTGATATAGATGATTTTTTATCTGATAATAATATTGATGTTTTGAAAAAATCATATATTGTAGCTATCTTCATCTATTATTTTAGAATTATATTTAAATAGGTATTCTGATGCAATAAGTAAGATAATTATAAACAAAATAATACTACTGTCGAAGGCCTTGATATTGAAAAAACAATAATATCAAAAATGCTAATAAGATATCTTTTAGTAAATAATAAAAACTATAAATTGACAGTAATATTAAATAATGACTTATCAAAATTAATAGAATCTGTGCATAAAAATGATAATCCTGAAATAATATTTTAGATGATTTTTAGGTCCAACATCATTACTTTATTATAATGGAATATATGTTGATAGATTACTTATCAAAATAGTAGATAGTAATAAAAATATATAATATGCAAGAACCTATACTTTATGATGGTGCCAAACTCATGTATTTAGTATATGATATAGAAATCAAAAATCTTTAAAAAAATATTTCTTGATACTTGCAAGGATTTACCAAATAAGAAATAATGCAATATTTCACTTTTATTGAATAATTACATACAATAAATTAGGTGATTTAAATGGCTTTGAAAGGTATAGTTATTGATCCTGGACACCCAAGTGAAAATAAACCCTGTAATAATAGAATTAGTTGTAGCAAATAATAATCTATAAAAACTAGTAATAATTATAATAAGATACTTTTTAATTAAAGTATTTTATTTTGTACTATTCATAAGACAAAATTATCATAAATTGAATTTTTGTACGATGGATAAGACAAAAATGTTAAAAATTGATATTTTGTCTTATGTGTAAGACAAAATTATAAATTGGTACAAATTTTTTGTTATTAGATTGTACTTATTAATGAAAAAAATTAATAAATTTATGTACAGATATTTCACTTTTTGATATTAAAAATACAGCATTTTGTAATACATCTGTCATACAAACTTGCTTTTTTGGGCATTTTTTTAAAAAATATGTAAACGAATAGTAATACAAAAAATAATTTGTAATACAATTTGTAAATTCAAAATTCCTTATATTTAGGGGTAAAACTCCCCACTGGGGATGTTGTTGTAATACATACTTATCCTGCTTAAAAGTACCACACGACTTTGTACATAATTTTAGCAAAAACTTAATAAAAAAATTATAAATTTTTGTACATTTTTTTGTACTTTATTTTTAAGATATTAAAAAATAGTTTTATTTTTTTTTATAGGAATCTTTTTGACAAAAAAAATAAATTACAAGTATACTTTAAGATGTAAATAATTTAATATTTATATCTTATTTTTTTATGTTAAATTATTTATT
>CANRCX010000003.1 GCA_947629235.1 uncultured Bacilli bacterium
CTTCATTTGTGGGTATGTAGGTGTTAGGGCCTTATAGGCCATGTGAAAACCACGCCTTTAGACGTGGTTATTTATTTGCAATTGAAAAAAAAGTACTATAATGCTATAATTAACTAGAGGATTATATATGAAAAAGAGTATTAATAATTTTATAAAAAATAATAAATTATTTATTTCATTTGTAATTATCTGCGTATTAATTAGTTTTTTATTACGTTCATTAACTATAGGTTTTTATATTGATTTAAAAGCAATATTTTCTGATATATTAGTATCTTTATTTATAGGTTTATTTGCATATTTTATTAAACCTAATAAAAGATATACTTATTTTTTAATATGGATTACTTTTTTTTCAATTCTTTCAATAGTAGATTATGTATATTATGAATTTTATCATTCATTTATATCTGTAAGTTTAATTGCGACTACTTCTATGGTAGGTAAAGTAAATGATTCATTATTTGCTAAATTACATATACATCAATTTATATTTTTATTATTTCCAATAGTTTTTATATTTATAAAAAAGATATTAACTAAAAAGAGCTATTTTGATAATATTGAATTATCTGATACTAAAGAAGTATTTAAAAAAATGGCTTTAATTATTTTAACAATTTTTATGGTATTAATTTTTTCTTTAACACAAAATGATAAAGTTAAATTTTCTAATTTTAGAAATAAAGAATATGTTGTTAAAAATTATGGATTATATGTATATACATTCTATGATTTATTTAAAAATGAAACCAGTTATGAAAAAGCAGCAATGAAATTTAAAGATTATTATTCTTGTAAAAAAGATACTAGTGATAATGAATATACTAATATATTTAAAGGTAAGAATGTATTATTTATACATGCAGAGAGTATTCAAAACTTTTTAATAGATTTAAAAATAAATAATAAAGAAGTAACACCTAATATAAATAAATTAGCTCATGAAGGAATGTATTTTAGCAAATTTTATCCACAAATAAGTGTAGGTACATCAAGTGATACAGAATTTACATTAACAACTGGTCTTATGCCATCAACTAATGGAACTGTATTTGTAAATTATGATGAAAATACTTATATGGCTATGCCAAATTATTTTAATAATCTTGGTTATTATACATTTAGTATGCATGCGAATGATAGAACTTATTGGAATAGAGAAGATATGTATAAAAGACTTGGATATAAAACTTTTTATGCCAAAGATAGTTTTATTGTTCCAGAAGATGAGACAAGTGAAAATTATATAGGTCTTGGACTTAGTGATAAATCATTCTTTAAACAAATTATTCCAATACTAAAAAATATTAAAGCTAATAATTCACCATATTTTGGAACTATAATTACTCTTTCTAATCATTCTCCATATAAAGAAAACGAAAAATTTGGTGATTTTGATTTAACAATGAGTTATAAATACAAAGATGAAGAAGGAAATACATTAATTGGAAGAAGTAAATATTTAGAAGATACTGAAATGGGTTATTATATTAAGTCTGCTCATTATGCAGATGAAGCAATTGGTGAATTATTTGAAAATTTAAAGAAAGAAAAATTACTTGATAATACAATTATTGTATTCTATGGTGATCATGAAGCAAGACTTCCTAAAAAAGAATTTGAATTATTATATAATTATGATCCAGTTAATAATACACTAAAAGATGAAGAAGATGAAAGCTATTATAGTATGGATAATTATAATTATGATTTACTTAAAAATACACCTTTGATTATATGGTCTAATGATGAAAAATATAATAAAGAAATTACTAAAGTAATGGGAATGTATGATGTACTTCCAACTATTGCAAATATGTTTGGATTTGATGAAAAATTTTCACTAGGAAGAGATATATTTAGCGATGAAGAAGGAATAGTTGTATTCCCAAATGGAAATGTACTTACTGATAAAGTTTATTATAGTGATTTATATGATGAATATATAACATTTACAGATGAACCTATTAGTAGTGATTATATAAATAATTTAAGGGAATATGCAAATAATATATTAGAAGTATCAAATGATATAGTAGAACATGATTTAATTAAAACAGAAAGTGATAAATTAGGAGAGTGTTTAAATGAATAAGAAAAGTGATATAAAAATAATTATTATGTTTATTGTAGTTGGAGTATTATTATTTGGATTTTTAGCTTTTAGAGTTTATAAAGATTTTTTTAACAATCCAACTACTAATAAAAAATTAGTATCATTAGATTTATATGGGTATACATTAAGTAAAAATGATACAGATGTTTATAAAGATACATTTAATGAATTAAAAGATGTTTTAAATGCAGATGAAATTAATTATGAAGAATATGCTAAATTAATATCACAATTATTTGTAATAGATGTTTTTACACTTGATAATAAGCTTGCTAGTACTGATATTGGTGGTCTTGAATTCTTACATAAAGATTTTAAAGAAAACTTTAGAGAAAATATGGGTTCTTCATTATATAAAAATGTACTTAGTAATATAGATGGAAAAAGAAATCAAGAACTTCCTATAGTTAGTAAAGTAATTGTTGATAATGTGTTTGAAACCAAATATACTTATAATAAAAAAGAATATGATGCATATTTAGTAACATTATCTATTGAATATGAGAAAGATTTAGGATATCAAAATAGCATTAAATTAACTATTATAAATGATAATAATATATTATATATAGTTAAAGGTGAAAAGTAGTTTTAAGTATGAATAGTGAAGATGAATTCTTATCAAATTTAAACTATATTCTTATTAATTTAGAAAAAAATATAAAAAATTCTAGTTTATTAGAAGATAAAAAATATATAGATATTACTAAAGAAGAAATAATTAATTATTTAAATAATGTTTATTTAGAAATAAAATCTTGGACTAAAAAATATAAAGATAAAAATTATGATTTAATTATAAACAAATATAAAGAAGTAGAATCTATTATTTCAGAGTTAGAATTATGTTTGGCAGATTATGAAAATGAATATCATATGGATGGTATATCTTATTCAATACAACAAATTGGTAAGTTTTTAGTTAATTTAAAAAGGAGTTAAATGAATAACTCCTATTTTTTTCTTTTATAACTTCTATCAAATATTACATCAGTTTTAAGTATTAAATATAAAACTATTAATACAAGTATTACATAACAGAATATTAATTCAATACTATCACCTAGTGTGTAGAAAATAGTTGTAATTGAGAATAATAAGTTAATAGCATAAATTAATAATAGAGTACTTCTTTTACTAAATTTTTTTAATAATTGATGATGTATGTGTTCTTTATCAGCATGATCTATTTTTTGTCCTTTTAATTTTCTTCTAAGTATTGCAAATAATGTATCTAATATTGGTATTGCTAGGATTAAACATGGAATTATTAATGATGTTAGTGTTGTAGTTTTAAATCCAAGTAAGAATATTACTGATATCATAAGTCCTAAGAATGTACTTCCTGCATCACCTTGATATATTTTAGCAGGTGGGAAATTATGTACTAAATATCCAAGTGTACTACCAAGCATTATTAAGCTTAATATAATATCTAAACCACCAAATTTATTTAAAATAAATCCAAGTATTGCAATTGTTAAAAAATATATTGATGAAATACCAGCACAAAGCCCATCAAGTCCGTCTATTAAATTAATGGCATTTATAATAGCAACTATTATTAAAATAGTTAAGAATGGAGCAAATACTCCAAAATTCATTGTTATTCCAAATAAATTAGCTTTATTTAATTCAAGCCCGCCATAAAATACAATAATCATGGCAACTATTACTTGAACAATAACTTTATATTTATTAGGCATTGGAGTTTCATTTTTAGTCATATCATCAAAAAGTCCAAGTAACATTATTAAAAATGATGATATTAATATTGAAATCATTAAATCATTTTTAGGAGCAAACAACATATAACCAAGTAGAAATGAAAAGAATATACCAAGACCACCAAGTAGTGGAATAGGTTTTGCTTGCATTTTTCTTACCTTATCTGGTTTATCAAATATATTTAAGAATATAGCTACTTTTTTCATTAAATAAACAAATATTAATGAAGCTAAAAATGATACACTAACTATTATGAAAATATTATGTCCATTTACATTAAAATCCATACTTACCACTCCTAAAAATTATTATAAACTAATTTTACATTTTTTTCCATATAATATTTATGTTGTAAAGTATGTAAAGTAGTATAATTAATAATGAAATATTTGTCACTTTTTGCTATAATTACTATAGTATAAATAAGTGAAAGGAGTATATATGAAAAAAAATAGTTTCTCAAAATTATTATTTACATTATTTTTCTTTTGTATTCCTTTTATTGTAAAAGCCAATTATGATGCTGTTATTGATGGTAGTAGTGTTAGAATTAGAGATAAAGCTACAACTGATAGTACAATACTTTATACAGTTAACTATAATACTTCAATTAGTGTTGTTGATAAAACATTAATCAGTGGTAGTGGATGTGATAGTAAATGGTTAAAAATAATATATAAAAATAAAACTGGTTATGTTTGTAGTAAATATGTAAAATATGTAAACAATAGTTATTCAGGAATTAATGTAATAGATTGGACTTCAAGAGTTAATGCAAATAATGTAGCTGTAAGACAAACACCAACTACTAGTGCTAAGTCAGTTGATACACTAACTCTTGGTGCTAATGTTAGAGTTTTATCAACAACAACTAGTAAAAATTCTGGTTGTTCTTCTAATACATGGTATCAAATTCAATATTATGGAAATAAAAAAGGTTATATTTGTTCTAGTTATGTTACTTCTAAAACTGATATAACTGCTACTGATGAAGAATATGCAAAGACATTAAAAGATGCAGGTTTTCCCGATTCATATATACCATATTTAACTTATTTACATAAAAAATATCCTTTATGGACTTTTACTCCAAAAATTTTAAATAAAAACTTTGCTACTGCTGTTAGTAGTGAAGAAGGAAAAAACTATATGCAAACTACTAATGATAACTATAGAACATCAAATAAACCAGCAGAAGGATCTAGTTGGTTTAAAGTAAATAGTGGTGTAATTGCATTTTACTTAGATCCTAGAAACTTCTTAAGTGAAGAGAGAATATTTATGTTTGAAAAACTAGATTATGATGCTTCTCTTGAAAATCAATATTTAGATTTAGTAAAAGCAGTATTTGGTAGTGGAAAACTTGCAGATGAAAAATATACAGTACCAATTGTTAATGCAGGTAAAACTAATAAAATTAGTCCTGTACATATAGCAAGTAGAATTGTACAAGAAGTAACTGCTAATGGTAGTGATTCAACTAATGGAACAGAGTTTACTTGGAAAGGTAAAAAATATAGTGGATATTATAACTTCTTCAATATTGGTGCTTATGAAGAAACTATTAATGGAGTTAAATATTCAGCTATTACAAGAGGCCTTGCATATGCAGCTAAACTTATTAATAGAGATGGAAATCCTTGGAATAATATCCAAACTGCTATTACTGAAGGAAGTAGTTTTCTTGCAAATGGATATATAAATAAAGGACAAGGAACATTATATTATCAAAAATTTAATGTATCTCCTGATGCATATTATAGTAGTTATACACATCAATATATGACTAATATTCAAGCTCCAGCAACAGAAGGTAATAAATCATATAATTCATATAGTAAAGCTAATTTATTAAATAATGTATTTATATTTGAAATACCTGTTTATAATAATATGCCAGAATATACATCTCTTCCAAATTCAGGTGATAAAAATAATAATTTAAAATCATTAAGTATAGATAGTTATAATATTTCTCCATCATTTGATAGTGATGTACTTACATATGAAGTATGGATTCCAGCAGTAGTAAATAAATTAAAAATTAATGCCACTGCTGAAAGTTCTAAAGCTACAGTTACTGGAAGTGGAGAAATAGAATTAGTTAATGATGATACTGATATTACAATAACTGTTACAGCTGAAACAGGAGACGAAAAGAAATATGTAATTTCAATTAATAGAGTTAATGATAATACACCAGCAGAAGAAGTATTAAAATCAGCTAATCTAAATGTAAGTGGTAATTATGTAAAAATAAGTAGTAATAATTTATCTTCATTTGAAAAGCAAATTGAACTAACTGGATCAAAAAGTTCAGTAGTTAAAAACTCAAGTGGAACAGTAATGAGTAATAGTGGTAAACTTACTACTAATAGTACTCTTACAATGACTACAGCTCTTGAAACAAAAACATTTACATTAGTTGTAAATGGAGATACATCTGGTGATGGGGAAGCAACTATATTAGATTTATTACAAATTCAAAAATATATTAAAGGTGCTGGTAAATTATCAGGTGCTAGTTTAATGGCAGGAGATACTTCAAATGATAATAGTGTTACAATACTTGACTTATTACAAGTACAAAAACATATAAAAGAAGGTAAACCTTTATAGGAGGAAAAAGAATGAAAAGACTATTAAAATATTTAAGTGTTACTATTATTAGTGCTTTATTAGTTTTTAGTAACATTAACTATTTAAAAGCAGCTTCTGCTACTATTAGTGTATCATCTTCTACTAGTCAAATAGTAGTGGGTAACACTTTTACAGTAACAATTAAAATATCATCTTCTACTGCTCTTGGTTCATGGGAATTTACTCCTAGTTATGATACTGGTAAATTTAAACTAGTATCAGGTGAAACTCCAGTAGTAGGTTATGCTGATAATGGAAATGTTAAATCAAAAAGTTATACATATAAATTTAAAGCAATTGGTACTGGAAGTGGAAGTATTACTGTAAAAAGTTATGGTGCTTATTCTTGGAAAGAAGAAAAATTATCAATTTCAAAAGGAAGTAAAACTGTAAAAGTTATTACTCAGAAAGAATTAGAAGCATCATATTCTAAAAATAATAATTTAAAAAGTTTATCAGTTGATGGATTAAAATTAGATCCCTCTTTTGATAAAGATACAACAAGCTATAAAGTAGAAGCTGATTCAAATACAACTAGTGTTAATATTAAAGCAAGTGTAGAAGACTCTAAATCAAAAGTATCTGGGTCTGGTACAAAAGATGTATATGAAGGTGAAAATAAATTTAATATTACAGTCACAGCACAAAATGGTAGTACTAAAACATATACAATAATTGTTAATGTAATAGATCCAAATCCAATAGAAGTAAATATAAATGATCAAAAATATACTGTTGTAAAAAGAGAAAGTATACTTGAAGATGTAGAAGATTTTGAAAGAACAACCGCAACAATTAATGATCAAAAAATACCAGTATTTTATAATAAAACAAATGATTTTACATTAGTAGGTTTAAAGGATAGTGAAGGTGAACTTAATTATTTCTTATATGATAAAGATACTAATAGTTATAGTAATTATAATGAAGTAAAACTTAATGAATTTAAAATTTATCCACTTACAATAGATAAAAAATTTAGTGAAGATTATAAACCTAGTAAAACAACTATTGGTACTGTAGAATTTGATTCATTAAAAATAGATAATAGTGATTATTCAATTATACATGCTAAAGACTTGTCAACTGGAAAAGATGATTATTATAAATATGATAGTAAAACTAATACTATGATTAGATATACTGATGAAGATACACAAAGTTATAAAAAAGAATTAGAAGAATATAAAAAATTAATTCTATTTTTAGGAGCAGAAAGTGTATTAATTATATTTATATTAATATGTATATTAATTAGTAAACTAGGGAAAAATAAGAAAAGAAAAAAGAAATTAAAAGAATTACAAGCTCAAAATAATAAAGAAGAAAAAATTAAAAAAGAAGAAAATGAAATAAAAAATGTTAAAAAAGAAGAAAAAAGTGATAAAATAGAAAAAGAGATAAATATTAAAGATAATGTAAAAGTTGAGAAATCTATCAGTGAAGAATTAAAGAAAGAAGAAAAAAATAAACCTGAAGAAAAAGAAGAAGCTAAAGAAACAAAAGAAGAAATAAAAGAATCTAAAAAAGATAAAAAGAAAGAACAAAAAGAAAAGAAGAAAAAAGATAAAGAAACAAAATAGAAGGATGATCTAAATGAAAAAGAAGAAATTAATAAAATGCATACTTTCTATAATATTAATTATATTAGAATTAGTAGCTACTTTATTTATAGGATATTCATTAATCTTATATAAAGGAGTAGAAACATTTTATAGGATATTTGGTCTTGTCATTTTAGTTTATTTACTTCTATTTTTTTCATATTTATTAATAAGAAGTATCAAAAAGAAAAAGATTATATCATTTATAATTCCTGCTATACTTTCAATATTAATATCAGCAGTTTTATTTGTAGGATCTTATTATTTAAACAAAATATATAAAACTATAGATGAATATAGTAGTAATGAAAATATGTATCATTCATCTTTAATTACTTATGATAAAACATTAAAAAGTGAAAAAGATTTAAAAGATAAAAAAATTGGTATTGTAGATGATAAAAATGATATAGAAGGAAATATATTACCACTTGAAGTAATTGATAAATTAAAATTAGAAGAAAATAATAAAATTGTTAAATATGAATCAACTATGGAATTATTATATGCTCTTAAGAATAAAGAAGTTGATGCTGGATTCTTTAGTTCTAATTATGTAGATATGTTTTATTCTATGGATGGATTTGAAGATATAGAAGAAGAAACTGTTGTTTTATATAAATATGAAAAAGAATATAAAAGTACAGATGAAGAAATTAAGAGTGAAAATTCATCTTTAAATAAACCATTTAGTATGTTATTTATTGGAGTTGACTCATCTAATGATGGTGTTACTTCTGGATATAATGCTGATGTATTATTACTTGTAACATTTAATCCAAGTACACTAAGAGCAACACTAACATCAGTACCAAGAGATATGTATTTAAAAACTGCATGTTCAAATGGACTATATAGAAGAATTAATACTACTACTTGGGGTAGTTCTTCTAGTTGTGCAGTCCAAACTATTGAAAATTTATTTGATGTTGATATAGATTATTATGCTAAAATCAATTTTAAAGGTGTTGTTAATCTTGTAGATGCAGTAGGTGGAATTGATGTAGATGTAGACTATGCATTTTGTGAACAAAGTAGTTCAAGAGGATGGGGTAAAAATACAGTATTTGTTGATGCTGGTAGGCAACACTTAAATGGTGAACAAGCACTTGCACTTGCTAGAAATAGACATAAGCCTAATGATGGAAGTAAAACTGGTAAAAAAATGGCACAATATTGCCCTGATAGAACTTCTGGTAGTAGAAATGACTATCAAAGAGGTAAAAATCAAATGAAAGTCATTATGGGTATAGTAAATGCTGCTACTAAAATAAATGATCCTAATAAAGCAATAGAAATACTTGAAAAAATCAAATCAAATTTCCAAACTAATATAACTTCAAAAGATGTAATGTCACTTTATAATTTAGGTAAATCATTAGTAATAACTGATAGTACAAATTTAGTTAATGTACAAAGAATGCAATTAAGTGGATATAGTGTATGGGGTAAAGTATATGATTCAACATCTAAAAGTTATCCTGCTGTTACTATTCCATATAATGGAAGTATAAGTGATATTAAAAAAGAAATCAAAGCAAACTTAAATAATTCTAAAATAACTGCTATTAAAACTATATCATTTGATATGAGTAATCCATATAAAGATACAGTATTAGGTCAAGATAAATATAGTCAATCTAGTATTGCAACTCTAAAAGATTTATCTTCATCTTCCGTATCAAGCATTAAATCTTATGCAAGTAGTAATGGATTAAAAGTTAAATTTGTTGATATAGATACTAAAGCAGAAGTTAATATTGATGATTGGAGTGAATATTCATTCTATAGTCAAAAAGAACATAAAGACATTATATTAGATGAACTTGATACAATAACTATTAATGTTAAAAAGAAAGTAGTAAGTACACCAACAGTAGAAGATACAAGTACAAATGATGATACTACTACAGAGACTACACCAAGTGAAAATACTACTACTGAAGAACAACCAGTAGAATCAGATGAAACAGGTGTTACACAATAGTCCTAGAAATAGGACTTTTTAATTGATTTGGTTGAAATAAAAAAATGATATAACCCCCGGCCAAGTGGCCGAAGACTATATCATTTTATTATGAAGAATTAACTTCATATGAGATGTGACCGCGGTAAATTAGTATATATATAAACAAGGTCACCACGACCACATCTCTAATAACTATAATATAAAATAATTTAACAATTATGTCAATAGTAATGTAATACTTTACAATATTAATTCCATATTTATTTATAATTAATAATGAAAAGACTAAAATATTTAAAAATTTAATTCCTTCTTTTTTTCATTGCCTTTTTAAATACTTGATATAATTTTCTTAATATTATATAATTAATTTAGTGAAAATCAGGAGGTAAAATGATTTTATTTGATTATGTAGTTAAATTTACTTGTAATTTTTTATATACTTTTATGAAGTTAAAAAGAACTAATTATAATAAAGTTGTTTTTATAAGTAGATTAAGTAATGAAAAAACTTTAGATTTTAAATTAATAGAAGAAGAATTAAAGCATCAAAATAAAAATGTTGAATGTGTATTTTTATGTAGAAGAATAGTTAAATTTACTGATGGTATTTTTAAAAATATTATCTATACTTTAAAGTGTTTATCTAATCTAGCTAATGCTAAAGTATGTATAACAGATTCTTTTACAATAGCAGTATCTTCTGTAAAACATAAATCTTCATTAAAAGTAATACAAATATGGCATTCAATGGGGGCTATTAAAAAATTTGGATGTCAATCTGTGGATTATGATTTAGGAAGAGATAAAAAGACATCTAAGATATTGAATATACATGCAAATTATGATTATATAATATCTGGAAGTAAGGAAATGACTAAATATTTTGCTTTAGCATTTGGATATTCTGAAGATGTATTTTTAAATTATGGACTTCCAAGAATTGATTATTTAATTCATAATCAAGATAAAATTAAAGCTAAAATATTAAAAAAATATAAAGAATTTAAAAATAAAAAGAATATATTATATGCACCAACTTTTAGAAATTATGAAGTAGATAAAACAAATGAATTAATTGATAGTATTGATAAAGATAAATTTAATTTAATAATTAAAGCTCATGCTAATCAAAAATTAGATGTAAATAATAGTGTATATACGTGTGATGAGTTTACTGCATTAGATTTACTTTGTGTAAGTGATTATGTTATAACTGACTACTCAGGTATAGCAATTGAAGCAGCAAGTATTGATAAGAAAACATTATATTATGTATATGATTATGAACAATATAAAAAAGAAAGTGGACTTAATATAGATTTATATAAAGAAATGAAAGGTTGTGTGTTTAAAGACTCTAAAGAATTATCAAAATTTTTATCTAAAGATAAATATGATATGCCTATATTAAAAAAATATAAAGATAAATATATTGATGTACAAGATGGCTCATCTACTAAAAAAATAGTTAATTTAATTATAGATAATATGAAAGAAGGTAAAGAATGAGTAAAGTAATAGAAGTTGTTAAAGGAGTGGCAGTTAAGAATCCATTACTAAGACCAATCGCATATAAAGCAAAATTAGTAAGTCAATCTAATGATTATAAAAAATATTATAAAAAATATGAAGTAGATGATAAATTATGTGTTTTTGAAGCTTTTAATGGTAGAAAATATTGTGATAGTCCAAAAGCTATATACTTAGAAATGTTAAATGATAAAAAATATAAAGATTATAAATTTGTATGGGCATTTAAAGATCCAGAAGAATTTAAATATTTAGAAAAAAATGATAGAACTAAAATTGTAAAATATCATTCAAGTGAGTATAAGAAAACTTATGCATCTGCTAAATATTGGTTTACTCCATCTAGACTTCCAGATTATATTAAACCCAAAAAGAATCAAGTATATGTTCAATGTTGGCATGGAACACCTCTTAAAAGATTAGGATTTGATATTAAAGTTAAAGGTAAAAATGCAACAAAAAGTGTTAAAGAATGGAAACAAATTTATGAATATGATGCTAAAAGATATTCATATATGTTATCTCCATCAAAATTTTGTACAGAAAAATTTACAAGTGCATTTAACTTAAAAGAAATAGGAAAAGAAGATTGTATAATTGAAGTAGGGTACCCAAGGAATGATGCGCTATTTAAATATAATCAAAAATATGTATCTGATTTAAAGAAAAAATTAAACATACCTAAAGATAAAAAAATTATATTATATGCTCCAACTTGGAGAGATGATCAATATAAAGTAGGAGTTGGATATACATATAAATTAGGACTTGATTTTGATAAATTTAAAAAGAAATTTTCAAAAGATTATGTAATATTATTTAGGACTCATTATTTAGTAGCTTCATCAGTAGATTTATCTAAATATAAAGATTTTATTATAGATGTATCAAATTATGATGATATTAATGATTTATATATTCTAGGAGATATATTAATTACAGATTATTCGAGTGTATTCTTTGATTATGCTAATCTTAAAAAACCAATTTTATATTATATGTATGATTTTGATGATTATAAAAATAATATGAGAGACTTTTATTTTGATATAGATGAGCTTCCAGGACCAATAATAAAAACTGAAGAAGAGTTATATAAAGAAATTTCTAATATTGATAAGTATGATGAAAAATATAAAGAAAAATATGAAAAATTTAACAAAAAATTTAATTATTTAGATGACGCGTGTGCTAGTAAAAGAGTACTAGATATAGTAATTAAATAAAAGGAAGGAATTAAAAAATGAAGAGAATATTAACATACGGAACATTTGATTTATTACATTATGGACACATAAGATTATTACAAAGAGCTAAAGCTTTAGGAGACTATTTAATAGTGGCTTTGTCTACAGAAGAGTTTAATGAACAAAAGGGTAAAAAAACATATCATAATTATGAAACAAGAAAGAAAATGTTAGAAGCAATTAGATATGTTGATTTAGTAATACCAGAAGAAAACTGGGAGCAAAAAGTTAATGATGTTAAAAAATATGAAGTAGATGTAGTCGTTATGGGTAGTGACTGGGCAGGTAGTGATAAATTTGAATACTTAAGAGATTATTGTGATGTAGTTTATTTAGATAGAACAGAAGGTATATCAACAACTAAAATAAAAGAAGATTTAAAATTGCAAACACCAGTTAATGGAGTAGATCAAATACCAACTCCAAAAACTTATAAAAAAACATTAAAATAAATAAAACATTTAAAAAACATGCATAATATAAATGTATGTTTTTAGTCTGTAAATGAGGTGAATTTTTATGCATAAATATTTATTTTCAGTAGTAATTCCAATTTATAATTGTGAAAAATACTTAGATGAAACAATTAATAGTGTTATTAAGCAAACTATAGGATTTGAGAATATTGAGTTAATATTAGTTAATGATGGTTCAACTGATAATAGTGAAAAAATATGTTTAAAATATAAAAACAAATATAATAATGTTATTTATATAAAACAAAAAAATGCTGGAGTATCAGAAGCTAGAAATAGAGGATTAGAAATCGCAACAGGTGAATATATAAATTTCTTAGATAGTGATGATAAGTGGGAAAGAGATGTATTTAAAAAAGCATATGATCTTTTTACTGGCGATAATGAATTAAATTTTATTGGAGTAAGAGAAAAATTTTTTGAATTTCAACATAATTATCATCCATTAGATTATAAATTTGAAAAGAATAAGGATGGAATATATGATATTATAGAACACTTCAATTATATACAAAATAGTGTTTCTAGTTCATTTATAAGAACTAAGATTGCTAAATTATCAAAATTTGATAAAAGAGTTATGTATAGTGAAGATGCTAAATATTTAAATGAGTTATTTATTAATTCTAAAAGTACAAAATTAGGATTAATAAGTTCATCACTTTATTTATATAGAAAAAGAAAAGAAGGAAACTCTGCTATTCAAAGCAAAGATTATAGACCAGAGTGGTATAATCAAACAGTTGAATTATCTTATAAATATATATTGAATAAATGTGAAAAAGAATTTCCTATATTAAAAAATTATATTCAATATTATATTATGTATGATTATCAATTTAGATTAGAAGCAAAATTAAATAGATTACAAAATTTAACACCAGAAGATAAAGAAAAATATATTAAGAATTCATTAGAAATAATAAGAAAAATAGATGATAATATTATTTTAATTCAAAATAATTTAAAATGGATAAATAAAGAATTATGTTTAATGAAAAAAGATTATACTGAAAAAGAATCTCTAGATAAAATAATGAATTTTTTAGGTAATGAAAGTTTTTTATTGGATGCTGATATAAATTTATTAAATATAAAAGAAAATAAATTAATAATTAATGGATTTATTCCACTAATTTATAATAAAAATATAAAAGCATTTTATAAATTAAATGGTAGAGAAGAAGAATTAAAATTAACACCACGTCTTTCTTTTACTCATAAAAACATATTTAATGATAATGTAAATGATCTTGAATTTAACTGTGAAATCCCATTAACTGATAATAATGAGTTAAGTTTTTATATAAAATATAAAAATAATGAAATAAAGCTATATCCACAATTTGAATATTGGGCAAAAATAGGAAATCATCCAAATGCATATAGACAAATTAATGAATATAATATTACACCTTGTAAAAATATCATAAAAATTAGCAAAAAAGGAATGTTAAAAAGCGAAATAAAATTACAAATGTACTTATTAAAAACAAATAAATTAAAATCATTAGTTTATAGAATAGCTTGTTTATTTGCAAAACTTTTTAAAGGAAAAAAGGAAATTTGGATATTATGTGATAGAAAAAATAAAGCAGGTGATAATGCAGAAGCATTCCTTAAATATTTAAATAAAATAAACAATAATAAAATTAAAGTTTATTATGCTATTGATAAGAATTCTCCTGATGAAAAAAGAATTTCAAATTTTGCTAGAGTTTTAAATTTTGGTACTTTAAAATATAAAGTAATGTTTACATTAAGTGATAAAATTATATCATCACATGCTGATAAATATGTATTTTCTTGTTTTGGTAAATCTAATCAATATATGTCAAATTTATTAAATTTTAAATATATATTTTTACAACATGGAATTACGGGAAATGATATGTCAGATTGGTTAAATAAAAATAATTTACCATTTGATATGTTTGTTACATCCCTAAATGTAGAATACCAAGCAATTATTAGTGATCCAAAATATGGATATGATAAAAATGTAGTAAAATTAACAGGATTTCCTAGATATGATAATTTAATTAATAAGAATAAAAAATATCATTCAATATTAATTGCACCTACATGGAGAGCTTACCTTGTTCCACAAATTAAACCAGGTGAACAAGAACGTTTATATAATCCAAATTTTATTAACTCAAATTATTATAAATTTTATAATAAACTATTTAATGATGAAGAATTTATTAATACTTTAAAATCATATAATTATAAAATAAAATTTTTCTTACATTATGGCTTAAAAAATCAGTTAAAAGATTTTAAATTAAATGAATATGTAGAAATAATAGAAAATCCTAATTATCAATATGAATTTAATCACAATGATTTATTAGTTACTGATTATTCTTCAATATCTTATGATTTTGCATATTTAAAGAAACCTCTAATTTATAATCAATTTGATAAAGAAGAATTTTATAAAGGACATATTTATAATGAAGGTTATTTTAATCATGAAAAAGATGGTTTTGGAAAAGTAGTATATGATTATGATTCTTTGAAAAAAGAAATAATAAATTTAATAAAAAATGATTGTAAAAATCCTCAAAAATATGTTGAAAGAGTAGAAAAAACATTTAAGTATACAGATCATAATAATTGTAAAAGAGTATATGAAGAAATATTGAAATTAAAATAGAAAGGTAAAAATATGAAAGTAAGTATAATAGTACCAGTATATAATACAGAACTTTATTTAAAAGAATGTTTAGATTCTTTATTAAATCAAACTATTAAAAATTATGAAGTTATTGTTATTGATGATGGTTCTACTGATAATAGTCTTAAAATAATAAAAGAATATCATGAAAAACATCCCAAAATTATAAAATATAAATCTATTAAAAATAGTGGTGTTTCAAATGCTAGGAATGTAGGTTTAAGTATGGCAAAAGGTGAATATATAGGTTTTGTTGATAGTGATGATTATATAGATAAAGATATGTATTTAAAATTATATAATAAAGCTACTCTAGAAAAATCTGATATAGCACTTTGTGGATATTATAAATCAAATGGTAAAGAATTAGAATTATGTAAAATGCAAGGAAATAATGAATTTGGAAGTAGTATTAAAAAGAATCCAGAATTAATAAAATATTCGTATGCATTTGCAGCAGTTCATTTATTTAAAAAAGAATTAATTGATAAAAATAAAATAATTTTTGAAGACTATAAAATATTTGAAGATTTATTATTTACTTATAAGTCTTATAAACATGCAAATAAAATAGTTAAAGTATTTGAACCATTATATTATTATAGAACAAGAAATGATGGAACTTCTGTAACACAAGGATTTTCTAAAAATTATACTCAAATATTTGATGTTATGAATGAACTAAAAGAATATTATGAAGGTTATATTTCACAAGAATATATAACATATTTAGCATTAAAACATATATTTATAAGATTTAGAACTAAAACAAGTTTAAAAAAACTTATTACTAAATATAAATTTGTAAATAAATCATTTAAATATTTAGATGATTTTGATAGTAATTGGAAAGAAAATTCATTTTTTGAAAGTCATAAGAAAAGTAAACATTTTAGTACTTTATACTGGATTATAGCTCCTATGAAAGTTGGAACTACTAAATAATAGGTTTCTTTACAAAGTAATACTAATATGATAAAATTTAATCGCGAGGAGTTTATATGAAAAGATTTATAAATGATGTAAAAAAATATAAAAATTATATTATATATGCAACTAAAGCAGAATTAAAAACAGAAGTTATTAATTCATATTTAGGATGGTTATGGATGATTTTAGAACCTCTTGCTTTTATGCTTATATATATGTTTATAGCAGTAATAGTATTCAAATCAAAAGTAGAGTATTTTCCAATATTTGTATTTATTGGTTTAACTGTATGGAATTTCTTTAATAAAATGGTAACATCTAGTGTAAAATTAGTATCTACAAATAGAGATACAGTTACAAAAGTTTATTTACCTAAATTTGTATTATTATTTGTTAAAATGGGAGTAAACTTATTTAAAATGTTTGTATCATTCTTATTAGTTGGTATATTTATGATTATATATAAAGTACCAGTGACATGGAATATATTATGGTTTTTACCAATTGTTTTAACTGCAATAGTTGTTACATTTGGTGTATGTACGATTATACTTCATTTTGGTGTTTTTGCAGAAGATTTAAGTAATTTAGTAAATATTGCTCTTAGAATGGTATTTTATATGACTGGTATATTTTATGATTTAGCAACTAGAATTACAAATCCTGTTTATAGAACAATACTTCTTGATTTAAATCCACTTGCTAATATAATATTTAATTTAAGAAATATATTAATATATAGTGCTCCACCAGTTGGACTTTGGACATTAATTTGGTTCTTTATAGGACTATTACTTAGTGCAATTGGAATTAAAACTATATATAAATATGAGAATACATATGTGAAGGTGATGAAATAATGAAAAAACAAGAAATAGCAATATCAGTTAATGATTTACATGTGTATTATAGAGATATGAAAAGATTTTCTCTTAAAAAAGGTTTTAAAGATAAAGGTAGTGGAAAAATATTTAAAGCAGTAAAAGGTGTATCTTTTGAAGTACCAAAAGGTCAGATACTTGGTATTTGTGGTAAAAATGGTAGTGGTAAAAGTACATTATTAAGAGCAATATCTGGTATATTTTCACCTGATAAAGGTAGTATTAATTTACATGGTAATTCAATATCATTACTATCTATTGGAGTTGGATTTCAAAAACAATTAACTGGATATGAAAATATATATTTATCAGGTATGTTACTTGGTTATAATAAAGCACAAATTGATGAAAAAGTAGATGAAATAATAGAGTTTTCTGAACTTGGTGAATTTATATATAGACCAGTTAGAAGTTACTCAAGTGGAATGTACTCAAAACTTGCATTCTCAATAACAGCAATATTAGAAACTGATATAATGTTAATTGATGAAGTTCTAAGTGTAGGAGATGTACATTTTAAAGAAAAAAGTTATAATAAAATGAAAGAATTAATAAGTGATTCTAATAGAACAGTAGTAATCGTATCACATAGTACAAATACAATAGTAGACTTATGTGATAAAGTTATTTGGCTACATGATGGATTAATAAAAGATGAAGGTGATCCAGCTAAGATAATGGCTAAATATGAAGAATTTATGAGAGAAAATGCATAAAAAGTAGGGTGATAAAATGAATATTTATGATTTTGATGGAACAATTTATGATGGAGATTCTTGTAAGGATATAGTTAAGTATGGTTTAAAAAAATACTTTAAAATTACTTATGCTTCATTAAAAAAAGCTAAAAGTTTAAATAAAGATTATAAAAATGGCTTAGTAGAATTTGAAAAAGTAAAAGAAGAATTATTATCTTTTATATTTAAAATTCCTAATTATCCTAAATTCATAAATGATTTTGTAAATGCTCATATGAAAAAGATAAAACCATGGTATAATTCTAGAAAAACAGCAAATGATGTAATAGTAAGTGCATCTTATGATTTATGGGTAAAAGTATTTGCAAGAAATCTTGGAGTTAATTTTGTTATCGCGACACAAACAGATGCAGAAGGTAAAATAATAGGTAAAAATTGTAAAGGTGAAGAAAAAGTAAGAAAATTTAGAAATATATTCCAAGATGCTCAAGTATCTTGTGTATATACTGATTCAGCTTCTGATTTACCACTTCTTAAACTTGGAAATACTGCATATGTAGTAGAAGGAAATAAACTTATAACTTATAACTATAATTATAAATTTAAAAATAATAAATAGCATAATTAAAAAGATATGTAAACAAAAAAAGGTTGACATATCTTTTTTTATGTAGTAATATTATTAAAAAGAGAAGGGAGAGTATATTATGGCAGTTAAAATTAGACTTAAAAGAATGGGAGCTAAAAAAAGACCATACTATCGTTTAGTAGTAGCTGATTCAAGAGCTAAAAGAGATGGAAATGTAATTGAATCTATTGGAACTTATATGCCACTAGAAGCAGAAAAATATAATGTTAATAAAGAATCTGCATTAAAATGGCTAAAAGAGGGAGCACAACCTACTGATACAGCTAAGAACATTCTAAGTGAAGTAGGTGTTATGGAAGAATTCCATAATTCTAAAAAATCTAATAAATAATGAATTTAGTTGAATTTTCAGAATTAGTAGTAAAGAAACTAGTTAAAGAACCAGATCTAGTAAAAGTACAAGAATTTGAAAGTGATGATGAAACAGTTATTGAAATTGTTGTAGCTGAAAGTGATATGGGTAGAGTAATTGGTAAAAAAGGTAAAATTGCTACTAGTATAAAAACATTAATACAAGCAAAAGCTTATAATGATGGAAATAAAAAAGTAAAAGTAAATATAGATTCATTTTAATAAATTGCTAACTTAATTGTTAGCTTTTATTATGAAATAAAAACTTGAAAAAACATATAAATATATGTATAATACAACTATAAAAAAAGAGGTGCATAATGGATTATTATAATCAAATATTATCTGAGCAATTATACCCATATTCAAATTTAACATCTGAAGAAAGAGATTTTTATTTAAATTTACTTTTACACACTAAAGAAATTAGTGATAGTCAAAATAAAGTTTCAAAGAACTCTAGAGCTTGTTATGATATTGAATATTTAAATTTAAATTGCTTTTTAAAAAATGAAACAAAAAGAAATGCATTAATTGATTTTGAAGGAACAATTACAAATAGAGATGAAAATAGAATAATAAGAGGTACAATATTTAAACATGGTAATAAATATACTGTTAATACATCTTTTTATAGAACTAGTGGATATATAGATGAAGAAGAATGTGATTTTAAAGTAATAGATGAATTTACTATAAAAAATGGTAAAACTACAAGAGTGGCAATTTATAGAGATAAAACTTTTGAAGAAGATATATTACTTGGAAAAAGAAGTGAAGTAGAAGAATATATAATTAGAAAAGTAAGAAAAATGTAAGTAATTGAAATCAATTACTTTTTTTAAACTTATTTTTTATTTTATTAAATAATAATACTATTATAGTTAATATAAATAATATACTAAGTGTACTAAATGGATACCATATATATTTATATGATTCTACAAAATCATTTTTTGAAAATAATAAAGTAGGTATTAAAAATATTATTAACATTATTATAATATTAAATATTCTACTTTTCTTTTTATCTAAATTAAATGTAGATTTAATATTATTAAATATAAATAAAAGTATCATATTAGATGAGTTAATAATATAAAGTATCCATAGCATAATACTAATATTTTCAATAGAATCTAAAAAGTTAAATAAATTAATTCTTTTTAGGGTACTGTAAATAGGATAGTCAAATAAATTGTTAATATTTACACCTGATACACCAATAGTTGTAAACATAGATAAAAATGAAGTTATAAATGATAAAGTAAGCATTAAATAATAATGTTTAGTAAATTTATTACTATCAGAAATTTGATTATATTTAATTGCTTGTAAAAAAATTAAAGGAAGTGAAAAGTATACTGCATAAACTAGTGAAGATATTAATATATTTTTACTACTAGCAGTAATTATTGGTAAAAAGTTTTCAATATTAACTTGTGGTATTAAACTAAAAAAATCAAACAGAAATATAAATAGTGAAATAAATAATGATATAGTAGAAACCCTAATAGTAGTTTCTATTCCTTTTGAAGCTGTATTAAATGTTACGATTAAAATAATTAAAAGAATTATAAAATTAGGTGTTTGTATTAAATATTCATTTGATAAAAATAAAGTAAGTCTATATGTTAAAAATATATACATGAGAATAGCACCAATTAAAAATAAAATATTTATAATATAAGAAAAAACTTTAAAATCTTTTTTGATACTACTAGCTAAATTTAATTCTTTATGACTTTTAAAAGTTAAAAGTATAATTGAAGATAAAACTAAACTAATTAGAAATCCAATTAATATTGAAATTAAAGAAGAAGTTTTAGAATAATTTATTATGTAAGCACTAAAAGCACCATAAAATGGTGAACTAGTAAGAGCTATTACCATAGTAGATAATCCAAAACTATTTATTTTTTCATCTTTTTCTCTCATTTTCTAACTTCTCCTATATATTTGATAATAGTATCAGTATTTACTTTTACATTAATATCATTTAATTTATTATTCCAATTATTATTTTCAAAATCAAAATATTTTTTATCATGTTTATATATATAATTACCAATACCAATAAAATCAGTTTTATTCTTTTTAGCAATATTAACTATATTATTTATATTTTCATTAATATAATTATTAGAAAGTTTATTTAATATTTCTATTGTTTTACTATCAGATAAATTATATTTACAACTATAGCTATCTATTTTACCAGTTACTTTAGTATTAATATTAAATACTTCATTTTTCCATTTAAAATTTGAATCTATAAAATAAATATTTAATGAAAAACTTTCTTCTTTATTATCTTTACCTTCACATGGAATATTAATAACAGTTTCTTCTACATTATTTGTAATAATATTATAAAATACGCCATCTTTATCATCTAAAATAAATTTATTTTTATTATCATCATAAATAACAATACTCTCTAAAAATAGTGTCTCTTCATTATTATTCTTTTTTATAGTTAAATTAGGATATATAGGTATTAAACCAACTTCTAATTTCTTATACATATAATCTAAAAATGAAGTAGGGGTAGAAGTTGAAAATACTTTATTATTAAAATCCATCATATCTTTTATAAATAAAGCAGATCCATCATCTTTTTTATTCATATTAAATATTTTATCTTTATCTTCGTCACTCACTGTATATAAATAAAAGTTCATTTTAGATTTAGGTTCTCTTAAAAAATAATCATAAAAATCAATATTGTTTTTAATAATACTATCAGTAATAACAACTACTTTTAAATGAGATAAAAATATATCTTTATTAGATAATTTTGATATTTCAGCAATACATTCTTCTATAGTATCTCCAGTAGTAGTAAAAACTTTAACATTTGTTTTTTCATCATTTTCAATTAATTGAGAAGTTACTTTAAATTTATCATCTTGATAATCTATAATAAGTCCAGTTATAATTACTAAATCATTTACTTCAACATAATCAAAGCAACCACCTAACATTAAAATTAGACAAACTATAATTAATATTTTTTTCATATTTAATCCCCTTTATTTATATTTTGTACAAGTAATCCTTTCTTTATTAGTGTTCTTTTTGATTCATTGAATTTAGGTGCAATAGAATTTAAGAATGGTTTTCCAAATGATTTAATACTACAAAGTTTAGTAATAATAAATATAAATCCAAATAGTATTCCAATTATTCCAAAGAATGAAGATAATATCATTAAGAAATATCTATTTACTCTAATAAAAGATTGAAAGTCATGATATACAAAAAATATAGAACAAATAGCAGTAACAGAAATCACTATAACCATAATTGGAGATACTATTCCGGCAGCCACAGCAGCATCACCTAGTACAAGAGCTCCTAGAATTGAAAGAGAAGTACCTCTCGAAGTTGGAGTAAGTGCATCAGCTTCATATAAAAGTTCAAATGTAAATAATAATATGAAAGCTTCAGTTATCGCTGGGAATGGAACACCAGATCTTTGAAGAGAAAAATTAACAAGTAAATCAGTAGGTAACATTTGTTGGTCATAAGTAATCAATGAAAGATATACAGAAGGCGCAAAAATTGTTATAAAAAATGCCATTATTCTTATAAATTTAACAAACAAAGCATATGGTTTTTTCTGGTAATTATCTTCATCATTATAAAAATAATCAACAAAAAATGTAGGTATAATTAAAGCATTATTTGAGTTTTCACTAATAATACAAATTTTACCTTCTGTTAAACATTTAGCAATAGTATCAGGCTTTTCAGTTGATTTAATTGTTGGAAATAATGTTTTATTTTCTTTATTAATTAAATCTTTAATATAATATGTATCTAATATTTTACTAGATTTAATATTTTCAATTTTATTTATAACATTATTTAAAAGTTCTTTATTAGCAAGTGAATCCATATACATAATAGAAATTCTAGTTCTTGTTTTACTTCCAAGCACTAGTTCTTTTATATGTAAATCTCTATCTTTAATTCTTCTTCTAACAAGACCAATATTAGTATTATAATTTTCATTAAAAGCATCTTTTGGTCCTTTAATAGTGGGTTCACTTGTTGGTTCAGTGACACCTCTATCTAAAAGTGCTTTTGTTTCCATTGCTATTATTTCATCTTTATAAATAATAATAGTAAATCCATCAAATAAATAATTAAATACTTCACTTTCTTTAATATCAATAAAACTAATAGATGGAACAAAGTTTGATATATCATGCTTTAGTGATGAAATTACTTCACTTTTAAATAAACTTCTATCTGCTAGATAATTAAGTACAAAATCATTTGATTGAATAGATGAAGAAACAGTTTGTATATTAACAACATAAACTTTATTCATACCAAAAGACATCTCTTTTATTTGGATGTCAGGCATAAATTCTTTTGAATTGTATAATTCATCTATTATTTTCATATTATTATTGTGGCTTATATTTATAAAAAAATGTATTTTGTGACTAATTTTTCTAAGTTGCATATTTTATTATAGGGAGGGACAAATGTCATGTTTAACAATTATAAAGAAATAGTTACAAAGGCAATTATTGGTAAAGGAAAAAAGACATTTAAAAACGATTATGAAATTACTATAGATAAGGAAGCTGATACTGTACTTGGTTGTTGGGTTATAAATCATAAACTAAAAGGAGTTAAGGAAGATGATTATATCAAAATTAATGGAAGTTATGATATAAACATTTGGTATAGTTATGATAATAATACTAAAACTGATGTAGTTAGTAAGAAAATGTTTTATGAAGAAAAAGTACATGTTCGTATAAAAGATAACTCATCTTTAGATGATGATAGTGAAATTATAATTAGAAGTCTTAAAAATCCTACTTGTATAGATGTAAGTAATGAAGATAAAACAATTAAATATACTATATCTAAAGAACTTGGTATAGAAATAGTAGGAGATCAAAAAATAAGAATACCAGTATCAAATAATGAAGATGATTATGATATTATTATAGATGAAGAAGAAATAAATAAAGAGATAGATAAACAAGTTAATGTTAATTATCTTGAAGATAAAGATAAAGAAAATAATGAAAATAAACAGTGAAAACTGTTTTTTTAGTGTAATTAATTATAAATGTGATAAAATATATTTATAGGAGTATATATGAATAGAGAACAAATATTAAAAATATTAAAGAAATATAATTTTAATCCTAAAAAATATGTAGTGATTAGTGGAGCTGCAATGGTATTATATGGTTTTAGAGAAGAAACACCAGATATAGATATAGCAGTAACTAAAGAATATTATAATGAACTATTAGAAAAATATGATTGTGTACTTGAAAATATAGATAAAAATGGAAATAAAGCTTATTTAATAGATGATATTGTTAACTTTGGTACAAACTATTATTGTAGAAGTAAAGAGTATATTGAAAATATACCTGTACAAAGACTAAAAGACTTAATTGCATTAAAACAAAAATTAAATAGAACTAAAGATAAAAAAGATTTAAAATTAATATTTGAGAAAATGAAATAGTAGGGAGAAAAATGAAAAATAAACAACAAAGAAATATAAAAAAAATAAGTGATAGTATATTTTTAATAGTTATTACAATTATAATTGTTATTGGATTTTCTACATTATTTATGAAACCTAAAAAAAGATCTGAAGTAGAAAATAGAAATTTAGATAAATTTGAAATTCCAACAATAAAAACATTTATTAATGGTAGCTTTCAAGATAATTTAGAAAGTGCTCTTGCAGATCAATTTATAGCAAGTAGAAAAATTAAAATAATAGCAAATAAAATATTTAATAATATTGATATAAAAAATATTAATAAAAAAATATGTGAAAATAAGTATGTTTATTTAAATACAGAACATGCATCTTTTGATTGTGATAATTCAATTATAAATACTCCTACAAATATAGACAATTATACTAAAAATATTAACAAGCAATTAGAATATTTTAGTAAAGTTAATACTTTAAAAGATACATATTATTATGTTATAGATAGTGGATATGCATATGACTATGAAAATCAAAAATATATAGTAGATACATTTTCAATTTTAAAAGATAATTTAAAAAATAAATATAAAATATCAAAGCTTGAAGTAAATAATTATGATGAATATAAAAATTATTTTTATAAAACAGATCATCATTGGAATTTAAATGGTTCTTATCAAGGATATAAAGATATTATTAAAATGATTTATCCTAATGATAAAGTTTTAGTACCAGTGGGAACAAAAACAATAAAGAAATATAAATTTAATGGTAGTAATTCTAGAGCATCAAAATATATTAAATTAAATGAAGAATTTAAATATTATGATTTTGAATTACCAGAACATTATGAATATGTTAATGGATATTTAGATAATTATGGAAATTATACTAATCCAGAAAGTGACTTAAAGCCTTATAGAAATATATATGGTATAGTGTATGGTGAAGATTATAAAGAAATAGTTTTTGATTTTAAAAATCCTAAAAAAGAAAATTTGCTTTTAATAGCATCTTCATATTCAAATCCAATTAATCGTTTAATAGCAAGTCATTTTGATAAAACATATGTAGTTGATTTTAGACATTATGAAAATTTTAATATTGAAGAGTATTTAAAAGCACATGATATTGATAAAATATTAGTTATAGCATCAACTGATGTTTTAATAGAAGAAGATTTTACTCTAGGGGATGATAATAATGTTATTTAGTAGTTTGACATTTTTAATTATATTTTTACCTATTTTATTAATTTTATATTATATATCAAAAGATAAATATAGAAATATTATATTATTTATATTTTCACTGTTATTTTATGCTTGGGGTGAACCAAAATATATATTTTTGATGTTATTATCTATTGTAATAAATTATTTTTTAGCAATATTTATTGATAAATTTAAAAGTAAAAATAATAAAAGAATTATAATGATTCTAGCAGTTATATTTAATGTATCATTATTATTTGTATTTAAATATCTTAATTTCTTTATAACAAATATAAATAGTTTATTTAATACAAATTTAGGGTTATTAAAAGTAACACTACCAATTGGAATAAGTTTTTATACATTTCAAATATTATCTTATGTAATAGATGTATATAAAAAAGAAGTAAGTGTTCAGAAAAACATTATATCACTCGGTACTTATATTGCATTATTTCCACAATTAATAGCAGGACCAATTGTAAGATATAGTACTATTGAAGAAGAGTTAAATAATAGAAAAGTTACATATGATAAATTTATAAGTGGAGTTAAAAGATTTATAATTGGTTTATCTAAAAAAGTAATAATAGCTAATAATATGGCTATGATAGCAGATACTATTTTTAATAGTCCAAGTGTTAGTGAATATAATTTCTTATTAATTCTACTTGCAACACTTTCTTATACATTCCAGATATATTTTGATTTTAGTGGATACTCTGATATGGCTATTGGTTTAGGAAAAATGTTTGGATTTGAATTTTTAGAAAACTTTAATTATCCTTATATATCAAAAAGTATAACTGAATTTTGGAGAAGATGGCATATATCACTATCAACATGGTTTAGAGATTATGTATATATACCACTTGGAGGCAATAGATGTTCTAAACCAAGATGGATATTTAATACATTTATTGTATGGCTTTTAACAGGTTTATGGCATGGAGATAGTTGGAATTTTATAATATGGGGACTTTATTTCTTTGTATTATTAATGATAGAAAAATTATTTTTACATAAATTATTAGATAAATTACCAAAATTTATTAATTGGATTTACTCATTCATATTAATTAATTTTGGATGGCTTATATTTAGAGTAGAGAATGTAAACACATTATTTACATTAATTAAAAATATATTTACATTTAATAAAGGAAATCTATATTTAGAAATAGCACATAATTATTATTTAATACAATATTTACCATTTTTATTATTAGCATTTATATTTAGTATGCCAATAATTAAATATTTAGATAGTAAAATAACTAATAATAATTTTAAATCAATTGTTTCAAATATAACTTTAATTTTATTATTTATAACTTGTATTATATTTTTAATAAATAATAGTTATAATCCATTTATATATTTTAGATTTTAATGCATAAAATATATTAAAAGTCAAATTGACAAATTTATAAATAGTTGTATAATAATTTTCAATCACTTAAAGTGATGAAAGGAAAACAATAATATATGCAAAATAGTAAATGTATCAAGGAATGTCTTGATAAGCTATTAAGTAGTAATGATACAGTATTTATAGTGCCACATAATAGACCAGATTTTGATGCATTAGGAGCTTCTATTGGTATGTCTTTAATTTGTAAAAGAAATAAAAAAAGAAATTATATAGTAATAGATGATAATTATGAAACACTTACATCTAGTACTAAGAAAATGATATATGATATAAAGTCAGATTTTGATTTAATAAAATCTGATGAAATAAATAATTTAATAACTGATAAATCTTTGTTAATAGCAGTAGATGTAAATAAAGATTATCTAGTACCAGTAAGAAAATATTTAGAAAACTTTAATGATATTTTTGTACTTGATCATCATTCTCCTGATGAACATACTATAAAAACTCCTTATACATTTATTGATCCAAAACTTTCTAGTACAAGTGAAGAAGTTAGTAGGTTAGTATTCCTTAATGGAGCAAAATTAACTCCAAATTATGCTAATTATTTACTTGCAGGTATTATATTAGATACTAATAAGTTAAGTAAAAATACAGCTGCTAGTACTTTATCAGTTGCTGCAAAGCTAGTTGAAAAAGGTGCTGATGCTACTATTGCAAATAATTTATTTTTAGAAGATTATGAACATGATAGAGCAATACAAAGACTTGTTGACAATACAGATTTTCCTACATATGTTTATGCAATAGCAACAGACTCTGATAATAGTTTAAAATTATATCAATCTGAAGATATTGCTAAAGCTGCAGATTATTTACTTAAATATAATGTAAATGCAACATTTGCAATAGCTAGAATAGATGAAGATACTATTTCTATTAGTGCAAGAGGTAAAGGAAGCATAGATGTATCTAAAATAATGAGATTATTTGGTGGTGGTGGAAATGAATTCTCCGCAGCAGCAAGAGTAAAAGGTAAAAGTATTAGTGAAATAAAAGAAGAATTAAATGAAATATTAAATCCATCAAATTATTTAATATGTGAAAAGTTAGATAAACAATTGACACTTTCTTTAAATTAATAATTTATATGTAAAAATATGTAAAATAAAATTGTAATTAAAAAATTAAAATGATAACATATAAATATGGGTGTGGTAATATGAAGTATTTTAATTCCATAATTATATTTAAAAAATTATAGAGTATTTTTGAATACTCTTTTTTAGTGGAAAGGAAGAAAAAATGAAAAGTCAAATTGAAAATGAAAAATTAAGACTCATGGTATTTAAAAGTGCATTAGAATTAGGAAAGAAAGTAGATAATTATTTACTTGATATGTATAATCTTGATAAAGATAAATATACATTTATAGTTCCAATTAAAGAAAACTTTTTTGAAGATGGACATTTAAAAGTAGAAATTAATGAAACTGTAAGGGGAAAAGATTTATTCATGCTAACTGATATTGGTAATTGTTCAATTGAATACAATATGCGTGGATTCATAAATCATACAAGCCCAAATGATTTAATAGCAGAATTAAAAGATGGTATTGGAGCTTGTAGTTGTCATGCTGAAAAAGTAAATATTATAATGCCACTTTTATATGCAGGAAGACAACATAGAAGAAATAATAGAGAAAATTTGACTTGTGGAGCTACTTTAAGAGAACTTGATAGTATGAGTAGAGTAAAGAGTTTTATTACATTTGATGCTCATGATCAAGGAGTAGAGCATGCTATTCAAAATATGGAATTTAATAATTTTTATGCCACTAATAATATACTTGCATATTTTATAAATGATTTATCAAAAGAAGATTTAAAAGAGTTAGTTTTCGTAGCTCCTGATAATGGAGCAACTGGAAGAAGAAATGTTTATTTAAATTCATTTAATAGTCCTTATATTAAAAGAGAAGCAGGTAGTTTTATAAAACAAAGAGATTATAATAATTTTGTTGATGGAAAATATCCAATAATATCACATGATTATTCAGGAAATAATGATTTAACAGGAAAAACTGCTATTGTAACAGATGATATGATATCAAGTGGTGGTAGTATGTTTGATGTAATAGATGAACTTAGAAAAAGAAATATAAATAAAATATATTTAATTGTAACTTATGCTTTATTTACAAAAGGTGTAGATATGTTTGATAAATATTATAAAGAAGGTAAATTAAATGGAGTATATACAACAAATTTATCATATATAAATGATGAGTATAAAGATAGAGAATGGTTACATGTATGTGATTGCTCTAATACAATTGCTGAAATAATTTATAATATTCATAATGATGCATCAATAACAAATATTTTAAGAGATAGATCAGCTCCAGTAAAATTATTAGAAAAGAAATTTAAACAATAAAAAGTGTAAACAATAAAAACAAATTCAAAATATAAAAACATTTATGATATAATTATTTATATTATAGAGGTGTATGAGTATGAATAATTGTCCTAGATGTGGTTCAAAAGTAAATGTAGGAGAATCTTTTTGTACTAATTGTGGAATGAAACTTCCAATACAAAATAGTACATTAAATCAAAATACAAATTCAAGTGTTAATACAGATACAAACATAGTAATAGATAGTGAATTATTATCTGCATATATTGGAAGTAATGTTGAAAAATTTACAGATGGTGGCTTTTCTTCTTGTGCATTCTTCTTTGCATTTATGTATGCGTTTTATAGAAAAATGTGGTTATTAGGTATTACTTGGTTTGTTGCTTTATTTATATTTTCAAACTTTTTACCATCATATTATGAAATAATTGCTTTTATAATTAGTATAGTGTTAGGAAATAAATTTAAAACAATATATATTAAGTATGTTTATGAACAAATAAATAAAATAATAAGACAAAATCCATATTCATCACGTGAAGAAATAATTGAAATATGTAGAAAAAAAGGTGGAACAAGTGTAATTCATATATTAATAATATGTGCTATAATTTTAGTTGCTTTTGTTATAGCTTTTATTCATAATAGTTCTGAAAAAGACTTAAATACTTCTGAATTTATAATAAATGAAATTGAAAGAGGTGTTTAATTATGTTAAATGAATTATTACTATTTGTTGTTTCTATTTTACCAGTATTTTTAATAGGATTATATATTTATAAAAAAGATAAAGAAAAAGAACCTTTAAGATTATTAGTTAAATTATTTCTAGGTGGATTTGCATCTTGTATTTTAACATTAATTATAAGTATGGTAATGAATCTTATTCCAATATTCGCAGCAGATACAAGCAATTTAAATTTATTTGAATTAATTATTAATGTTTTTATAGGAGTAGCATTAGTTGAAGAGTTTTCTAAATGGATAATGGCTTATTTAATTTCTTATAATGAAGAAGCTTTTGATTATTTATATGATGCGATTTTGTATTGTGTATTTGTATCTCTAGGATTTGCTTGCTTTGAAAATTTATTATATGTAGCTGAAAATGGTCTTTTTGTAGGAATAATTAGAGCAATATCAGCAGTACCTGGTCATGCATGTGATGGTATATTTATGGGATATTATTTAGGATTATCAAAACTTGGTAGTTTAAATAATAGAAAAGATTTAAAAACTAAATATCTTATATTAAGTATAATTGTTCCAACAATAACTCATGGTATTTATGATTATTGTTTATTTAGTGGAAAAGTAATATTTATAATATTATTCTTTGTATTTATTATACTAATGTATATTTATGTTATTAAAAAAGTTAAAAAAGTAGCAAATATTAATAGAAAAATGAAATATAAAAATAATTATTGTCCTAATTGTGGACATATTGTTGATGGAAATTTTTGTCCAGTATGTGGAAGAAAAAATGAATAATGAAATAAAGGCTATTAAATGGCCTTTTTGTTTGACAAAATCATAAGAATTTGCTATAATATCAAATACTTTTATAGGGGGTATAATGGAAAATATTTTTTTAGAAGATTTATTTAAACAAAAATTAGAGCAAGGTATAGATACTAATGAATTAATAGTAAAATTAGTTAATAAAGATATATTATCAGTTAAAACATTAATTAATTATGCAATTGAAACAGGAAATAGAGATTATCTTCATTTTTTAATATGTAATTTTAATGGAATTCCAATAGAACAATTAGTTAGTGCTTATATTGATACACTTGGTACAACTCTTGATGATACTACTCAAATTACAAGAGTTTTAGATGCAATTTTATTAAAATTAAAAACTGATAATACACAAACTTTAAGAAATTTATTTGCAAAATTATTTTTAGAATTTATAAGTTATGATCTTTTTTTACCTCATCCATATGCTAATATATCAATATCACTTGCATATTATAATCATAGAGATTCAGTTCAGATATTTGATTTAATATATAATGTAGATATAAATATTTTAAATGATAGAGAAAAATATGGATTAATGGTCTTTTTAAGTAGTCGTGATAACCATGAATATAAAGAAAAACTTATGGAATATAAAGATGAGTTTGTTAAGGTAATAAATAAAGATTATAAAGAAGAAAGTGATAATACTATTAGAAAAATAGAAGATCCATTTTTAAATGCTGTATATAGTTTATATAATAGTATAGAAGTATCAAGATTATTAAATGAAAAAAATGAACAATTTAAACAAGAATTAAAAGGCTTAATGGCTTCATATATGGATGAACTAAATAAAGAATTAAATAAAGATTATGAAAATGCTAATAATTTAGTAAATAAAAATACAATTATAGAAAACTATATGATTAAATTAATTCATTTATGTGATGAATATAGATTAAATAGTAATAATTATAATAGCTATAATGAAACTTTTAATGAATATAAATATGTACTTAAAAATATGTGCTAATATTTTATATATAAAAGGGGGTTACAATGCAAATATATTATACAGATAAATTATTAATAGATATAAATAATATTAAGAATTTGCAAGCTGTTTGGTTAGAAAATATAACTCAAGCAAAAATAAATAATAAATTTATATATTATCCAAGTCTATGTATTTCTTATGATGGTGGTAAGTTTTTATCACTTATGTATAATGAAAAATATTTTGATTCATTTGTAAAAAAAGTAACAGAAGTTTATAATGATGAAAAAGATAATGTTTATGAAGATAAATTATTAGATCCATTTAATTTACATTCTAAAATAAATATAGATGATTATACAAAAGAAGTGTTAGAAAAAGGATATTTATCTAATTTAAATGAACTATATAAATTTTATGAAAATAAGTTTTCATATAATAACTCATTATTATTTGAAAATAATGAACTAGAATTTATTATGCCTATTATAAAATATCATTTAGAAGATTTCTTTAAACATACAGATACAGTATTTAAAATGAATGATTCTATTTATGGATATAGAACACTTTATAATACTAATGCAATTATTGATGGAAAAGAAAAAACTATATTATTAAACTATAATAAAGAAAATGAAAATGAATATTCAATAAAAATATCAAATATATTTGAAAATAATGATGAGACAGAAATTAATATTAAATTTGATAATTATAAAATAAAAGTTACTATTGAAAATAAACAATATAATTTATATTCAGAATATGAATATTTAATGAATGAACAAAATATTAAACAAATAATATCAATATATAAAAATTCATTAATATTACATCATTCTAATAAAGATTTAGATAGTACAGATAATGTAAATAAAAATATAACTGATTTTGATGCTTCTACATCATTTAAATGGTTTATATTACCATGGAATGCTTTATGGGGTATTAATAATAAAGTAGAAAATATAAATGAAAATGAAAAAGTATTACAAATGCATTCAATGTATTTATTAGTAAAAAATAATTCATTTAATAAAAGAGAAAATTATACAAATAAAAAAATAATAAAAGAAACACCTAATACAAAAGGTATGCCACTTGTATTAGATGAAATGAATAAAAATACAACATGTATATGTATAAGTCCAAATGATAATTTATATGTAATTGAAACAGCTTTTTTAGATACTGATAATTCAAATGGATATTATAAAGAAAATTTAAATAATAAATATTTTTATCATACTTTTATAAGTGATGATTTAAATAAAGAAATAGAAAGATTAGTAAATATAACAAATAATGATGTTATTGAAAAACCTGATTTATTTAATAAATTAAAAATATTAGGTTTAGTAAAGGGGGATAAATAAAATGGATTTTAGAGGAATGTTAAGAGCAATTAGAAATTCACAAGTATTAGATTATGATGGTAAAGAATATTTACTTAATTATGTTAATGGAATCAAAAATGGAACAAGAGAAAATGAATTTTTTGATTTTGATATTTTGAATGCTTTTATACTTAAATTTGCAAATGGAAATATTAGTTGTGCAGATGAAACACAAACACAAGCATCAGTAATAGAAGATAAATTAAAAAAAATTATTAATAATATTAAAATACAATTACCACTTGGAGTTAAAACTGAAGATTATGAAAGTATTAAAGCTAGTATTATAAATACAAATGGTGAATTTAATAAAAAATTATTTTTATTATTAGAAAACAAATATGATTATACACAAATATTAAATTTAATTAATGAAAAATATAATTCATATGAAAAAGAAGTAATATCAAATTATGCAGTTAATGTTTGTCCATATTGTGTAAACCAAAAACAATTAAAAGCAGAAATAATATCATTTATTAATGGATTAGATAATCTAGCTGGAAGTGTTAATGAATATAGTGAAAAAAGATTAGCAGAAGCTAAAAAGAGAGTAGGAATATATCCACTTGATGAAGCAAGTATTGCAAATATTTCATTAACTGCTTCAAGAGCACAAAGTTTAATTAAAAAATTAGAAAATATGGAAACTAGAGTAAATACTTTTGAAGAAAGAATTAAAAGAGAAACTGATACTGGAATTAAAACAATAGATAAACATATTAAAGATTCTTCTTCTGAATTACAAATAATTGTTAATGCAGAAAGAGATAGAATAGTTAAAGTATTGGATGAATATTTAAAAGATTTAGAAACTGCTCTTAAGAAAAATAGTGATATTATATTTAATCAAATACTTGAAAATGCACAAAATGAACTTAAAACAATAAAATTATATGCTGAGAGTTTAAGTACAACTACTACAGCTGACTTAATTAAAATAAAATCATCTACTGAAGAAAGTATTAATGCAATGAAAGAATATATTCAAGATGAACCAATGATAAAGAATCTTGTAGAAAGTTATACTTCATCAAATGAATTTAAAACAGCAATGCTTCAAATGAGTCAAAATAAACCAAAAGTTATTGCAGTAGATAGTGTTGAAAGTCCATCTAAAGTTATTTTAAATCCAATATCTAATTCATCTTTAGAACCATTGCCTGCTGTAGTAATACCAGTAGATAGTATTGATAGAACTATACTTCCTTCATATGATACAAAAATACCATTTAAAGAAAGATATGAAAAAGTATTAAAAAGACTTGAAGAAAGAGAAAAAAATGGAGAAGTATTTCATAAATCAATAAAAGAAATAATTACTAATATTATGGTAGGAGATTGGGTACATTTATATGGACCATCTGGAACAGGAAAAAGTACACTTATTGAACAAGCAATTGATTTAATAGGTTCTGAAATAGTAGATAATGGAAAAATACTTGATAGTTATTCTATCCTTGCATATAATGATCCACATGGTAGATTTAGACCAACTCCAACATTTGATGCAGTATTAAAAGGAAAAGCATTGTTATTTGAAGAAATGGATAGTGGGGATCCTGATACTGAAGTTGTTTTAGGAAGTATATATTCTAAAATGAAAAAATTATATAAAAATCCAGATCAAATTTTATATACAACATTTGGAGAAAGAATATCTACGCCAATCCATCCTAACTTTAGAATGCTTGCTACATCAAATACTAATGGTGGAGGAGCAAATAGTGTATATTCTGCTCGTAGTAAAATGGATGAAGCTATATTACAAAGACTAATACCAACAGAAGTTGATTATGATAAAAATATAGAAAAGAAAATATTTAATGGTTATACTGCTTGGAATAAAGTATTTGAACACTTTAGAGATGCATGTAATAGATATGCTAAAACTGAATTACATTTAGAATCAACTCCAGGTGTTATAACAACTAGAGATGCATCTGATATAGTTGATTATATTAATCAAAAATGTAAAGGAGTAGACCAAATAATTAGAGAAAAATTTATTCAAACTAAGAATAGAAATTATTTAGAAAGTATTTATTCTTATTTAGAAAATATATATCATTTAGAAAGTGAATTATCAAATCCACTAGAAGCTCAGATGGATCCATCAACTGTAGATGAAAAACAATTAGCTAAATGTTTAATGTATAGATGTAAAAATCCAAAATTTTAGGAGATAAGTTATGAAAAATAAAGAAGACTTATTACCACATAATTATCTACGATATAAAGATAATATATTACCACCTAGAACTATAGAAATAAATGATCAAGAATATAAACTTTTTATGGCAACTTTTGAAAATTTAGAAAATTTATATAATTATTTAAAAAGTAATCCTAAAATAAATAAATCAACATTTATTCGTGAAGCAAGTATATCAAATCCATCTCATTTTTCTGGAAAACCATATTCAGAAGCTTTAGAAGATTTAATAAAACCAGCTAGTAAAGAGTATACAGAATTATTAAAATTACAAGAAAAAATAAATTATATTGCTCAAATAGAAATGGATAAATTTAAAACATATCAAAAAGTAACAGGTGGACACTTAAATACACTTGCATATTCTAAAGGAAGCCCACTTTGTTATGAAAAAAGACAAAGAATTAATGTTCCTAAGTTTGTAAGATTAAATTTAGTTTTATCTTATAATATAACAGAATTTGCATCATCATTAATAAATAGAGCAGTAATATTATTAAATATAATTAATGCATTAGAAAATTCTGGATATAATGTTGATATTAATGCATTTTCATTAGATAAAAATACATCAGTAAATGATAAAGAAATAGCTTATATAAATATTCAAATGAAAAGACATGGAGAAAAAGTAAATTTAGAAAATTTAAGTAAAATATTATTTAATATAGAATTTAGAAGAAGAATATTATTTAGAGTTTTAGAAACATTAGATGTTAATAATAGTTGGGGTAGTGATTATGGAAATGTATGTAATAAAGAAATAGCTCAAAATGTATTACATATAGAAAAAAATGATTTATATTTTGGTTATCCATATGAAATGAATATCTTGGGTTTTGATTTAATAAAAGATTTTAAAAATGCGATTAATGCATTAAATTTAGAAGATAAAATTGATGTAGATAGATCAATTGAAGATTTAAATAATGAAGAATTAGTATTAAAAATAAAAGACTTACAAAGAAAGTTTTAAGACAAATCTTAAAACTTTTTTTATAAAAAAATTAAAATTTAATTGATAACAATTTAATAATAGTTTATATTATATTTAAGGAGAATTATTATGTTAGATATTGATAAATTATTAAAAGTATTAAATGATGGAGAAATTGCATTATTACCTAGTGATACAGTTTATGGTTTATTTGCAGATGCTACAAATAGTGAATCTATTAAAAGAATAGATAATGCTAAAAAAAGTAATAAACCACATCTAATTGTTGTATCAAGTTTAGAAATGTTAAAAGAATATACTAGTGAAATTAATGATTTACAAAAGAAAATAATTGATAAATATTGGCCTAATACATTAACTATATTATTTAAAAAGAATGATAAAATAGATGATAATTTAACTAAAGGTAGTGAATATATTGGTATTAGAATGCCAAATAATGAATTTTTATTAGATTTATTAAATAAATTTAATAAACCATTAATATCTAGTAGTGCAAATATAACAAATGAAAAAGTAATTACTAGTATTGATTTACTTGATGAAGAGTTAAAAAAGCATATTTCATATATTTATGATGTAGGTAAGTTAAATGATATAGCATCTACTTTAATAAAAGTAGAGAATAATAAAATAACAATATTAAGAAGTGGTTTACTTGCAGATAAAATAAAAGAAGACTTTAAAGAATATATGTAAGGAGGAAATATTATGTATGATATAGTAGTTGTTGGTGCTGGTCCATCTGGACTTACTGCTTCTATTTATGCAAGAATGTCAAATAAAAATGTTTTAGTATTAGAAGCAAATTCTTATGGTGGTCAAATTATAAATACTTTAAATATAAAGAATTATCCAGCAGAAAAAAATATTAGTGGATATGATTTTGCTACTAAAGTTTATAATCAAGCATTAGATTTAGGAGCTAAAATTATATTTGAAAAAGTTATTGATATAAAAGATTATAAAGACTATAAAGAAGTTATAACAAATAAAAATACTTATAAAACAAAAACTATTATTTTAGCAACTGGATCAGATAATAGAAAATTAAATATTGAAGGTGAAAAAGAATTACTTGGAAAAGGTATATCTTATTGTGCTACTTGTGATGGTAATTTTTATAAGAATAAAGTAGTAGCAGTTATAGGTAGTGGTATGACTGCCATAGAAGATGCAATATATTTAAGTGATATTGTAAACAAAGTATATTTAATTAATAGAAGTGATAAATTTAAAGTAGAAGAAAATTTATTAAATGAATTAAATAATAAAAGTAATATAGAAATAATATTAAATACTAATATAACTAAATTAAATGGTAAAGAATATCTTGAAAGTATTGAAATTTCTAAAGATAATAATACTTCAGTATTAAATGTATCATGTTTATTTGTAGCTGTTGGTAGAATACCAGAAAATCAAAATTTTGCTAAATTAATTAATTTAGATGATAAAGGTTATGTAATAGCAGATGAAAATTGTCATACAAATGTAGATGGAATTTTTGTATCAGGAGATAATAGAACTAAAAGTTTAAGACAATTAGTTACTGCTACAAGCGATGGGGCAGTATCTGCAATGGAAGCAATAAAATATATAAATAAAATGAAATAACATATTACACAAAAAATGTAAAATTATAAATATATATTTGACTAACTTATTTTTATATGATAAAATTTTATAGAAAATAGTTTAATAATAGAAAAGAAATGGAAGTGTAAATATGAATTGTAAAAAATGTGGAACTCTTTTATCTCCTACAGATACAGTTTGTAGTAATTGTGGAGAACCTGTTAATGCTCAACCAACGTTAACACCAGAAGTAAATATTCAACCAGAAGTACAAAATGTAAATCCAATGCCTACTGAACAACCAGTACAAGCAGATGTAAATAATTTACCTACAATGGATAGTGTTATTCAAAGTGAGACTGCCCCAGTAGTAGGAGCTGTAGAAACACCTGTTAATCCAATTTCAACTGTTGATCTTAATGCAGCAAATATGAATCCAACACCAGTTACAGAAACTCCAGTATCTGTAACACCAACTATAGATACTAATGTAACTAATCCAGTAAGTGAAGTTGCAAGTGCACCTGTACAACCAATGAGTAGTCCAACACCAGAACCAGTAAGTGCACCAAATCCTATGGGAAATCAAATGAATATGCAACAAAATAATATGACTCAAGAACAACCAAAAAATAATAAAACATTATTTATTGTAATAGTAGTTGTTTTAGTAGTAGCTATTGCTGTACTTGGATACTTTATAGTAAGTAAAAAACTTACAAATAACAACACAAATAATACAAACAACAATACAAATAATAACACAAACACAAATACAAATACACCAACAAATACAAATACTAACAATAATCAAGTATCAGAAAATTCGTTAAAATATGAAGATTTTGAATTTAGTATTCCTAAAAATTATGAAGGAGAAGTAACATCTAGTCGTATACAACTTATAAATAATACTGACAGATTAATAGTTGTAGTTGTTCCACATGAATATGTATTATTTGAAGATTTTAAAGCAATTAAAGATGACTATAAAAATAGTTTTTCAACATCAGATTATAATATAACAAGTCTTACTGAAAAAAATGTTTCTAATATTGATTGGATAGTATTAACTGGTTCTTTCAATGCAGAAGGTGTAGAAATTCCATGTATGTTTGCAGTAGCTGCTTTAGGACAATATCATACGATAGAAATTGGTGTCTTAAATTATGGAAGCAAATCAAATGATGAAATATTAAATGATATGGCTCAAATTGTTAATTCAGCTAAATATAAAGGAACAGTTAATTTCTCACCAAGTGAAGAAAAGAATCCAGTTGAATTTAGTGAAGAAATAAAAAATATTAAAAATTCTAGTTTAGATTAAGAGTAAAAAGAGTAATTTACTCTTTTTAATTGCAATAAATTTTTTACAATGATATAATTTAATAAAAGAATGGTAGTGTGATATTAATGAATTGTAAAAAATGTGGTAAACAAATAAATAGTACATCAAAATTTTGTCCATATTGTGGTGAATCAATAACAGATAATAGTTTTTTATCAAAGACACAAAAAATAATAATTATTTCTTTATTATCAGTAATAATTGTGTTTTTATCAATAATATTATTTTTGCCTGATAAGTATTTCAAAAAAGATGATACAAGAACTATAATGATTTATATAGTTGGAAGTGATTTAGAAACAGATGCTGGAATTGTAACATATGATCTTTCAGTAATAGATCCTGCTAAGATTGATTTAACTAAAACTAATATATTATTGTATACTGGTGGTACAACTAAATGGCAAAATTTTATAAGTAATGAAGAAAATCAAATCTATATATTAAAAGAAAATGGTTTTGAAAAAATTGAATCTCAAAGTCAATTAAACATGGGAGATCCAGATACATTAACAAACTTTATGAAATATTGTTATGATAATTATAAAACGAGTAGATATGATTTAGTTCTTTATGATCATGGTGGAGCAATAGATGGAGCTATATATGATGATTTTACTGATGATAATTTATCATTAGAAGATATGGAAACAGCTTTAAAAAATAGTCCATTTAATAAAAATAATAAATTAGAAGCAGTTCTTTTTAGAACATGTTTAAATGGTACTATTGAAATTGCTAATGTATTTAATGATTATTCAGAGTATTTAATAGCTTCTGAAGAAACTTCTTGGGGATCACCTTATACTGATGTTTTAGGTTTTTTAAATGATCTTATACCAGAAGATAATGGATTAGAGTTTGGAAAGAAATTTGTTGAGTCATATGATGAACAAATGAAAATATTAAATAGGACTGGTGATATTGTACAAACTTACTCTGTTATTGATTTAACAAAAATAGATGATTTAAATGCAAAGTTGGATAGCTATATAAAATCACTTGATATTAATAAAAATTATAAAAATATAGTTCAAATACGTAGTAGTATTTATCAATATGGTGTATCAGGTAATGATGGTAGTTATGATATGATTGATTTATATGAATTCATTGATAAAACATCAAAATATGCTACTGAAGATGCAAGTGATTTATTAAAAATAATAGAAGAAACTGTAAAATATAATAGTTCAAATAGAAATGATGCACATGGATTATCAATATATTTTCCTTTTAATGGTGTAAAAAATGCAAAAGCTTATTTCTTAAGAGTTTATAATAATTTAGATTACTCAAACGAATATAAAAATTTTATAGAAACTTTTAATAGTATGCAACAATCTCCAGATGGTTATACATTTAGTTTTTCTAATAATAAATTAACTTCTTCTGCTTCTAATAATAGTTTTTCTATTACATTAACTAATGAACAATTAAATACATTCTCAGCTGGTTTATTTGCAATATTTGAAAAAGATCCAGAACATCCAAATTATTATAAACCAATATTTAGTTCAGATGATACAACATTAGAAAATAATGTATTAAAAGCCAACATTAATAATAAAATGTTAAAAATAAAAGATGATGATGGAAAAGAATATTATGTGCTTACATATTATAGAAAAAATGGTAATATTACAAGAAGAGTTGGTGGATTCTTATACAAAAAAGATTCAAAAATATTTGATGAAGGATATATGAATTCAGTAGACTTTATTATATCAGATGATAAAGGTACACCATTTATTTCAGCAGCAAAATTAATAAGTAAAAATGATAGAATAAATGGTACATTATTAAATTTAGAAGATTACTATGATCTTGAAATTACATCAAACAGTTTTGGAATTTTAGATAGTAAGGGAAATGTAATTGATGATTGGGAAGCATCTCCAGTAGTTACTGGATATTCAACTAATCTTAATGAAATAGAATTAAAAAATTCAGGACTTGATAAAGGGGATAATTATTATGGATTATTTATATTAAAAGATATTTATGGTAATAGTAGTTATTCAAAATTAGTAAAGATAGGAGAGTAATATGAATTGTCAAAAATGTGGTAATAATTTAAACCCAAACGAAGAATTTTGTTCAAATTGTGGAGAAAAAGTAAATAGAAATAATACTGTTAATACAACAACTGAAAATAATACTAAAAAAAGTAATAAAATTATAGTTATAGTAGCATTTATAGTAGTATTTGTAATAGCAACATTATTAGGAATATTTATTGGTAAAAAACTAGAGAAAGATGATTGTAATGAATTACTAAATAAATGTGAAAATAGTAAAACTGAAAATAATAATGTGAATAACAATAATGATAAAGATGATGAAGATGAAGAAGATGATAATGATATTTTAAATCAAAAATATACTTATAAATTATATAATACTAAAATGCCAAAAGAGGCAAATTCTACTAATGATTTAACAAAGAATATAGAAATATATAGTATTTTCTTTAATCCAGAAAATACTAGTGGTAAATATGCAAGAGCATATATTTATGGTAAAAATAAAAATAATGTTCCAGTAAGTCTTAATTTATTTGTAGATTATTATGATTCTGAAAATTATAGAATAGATGAAGATAGTGTTTATGATTTAAGTGTAAAAGCTAATAGTGAGTTTGTAGCCGAAATAAGTGCTAGTGATGATAGTTTAAACTATAAAACTTCAAAATTATTATATTCAGCTAGTAATTTTAAATCATATAATATAGATATAGATAATAAAGATATAAAAGTAGAAGATACTTTAGTTGAAGATTATTCAGGTAAAGATATAGATATAACATTAAAAAACAATTCAAAATTATCTATAAAATCAGGAACTATAGCTTGTATATATTATAAAAATAAAAATATTGTTTTTGCAACAGATGCTTATGTAAGTAAAATTGATGCTGGTAAAGCTGGTAAATCAACTTGCTATGGTCATCAATTAGCATTAGATGAAAATTATAAATCTTATATAGAATATGATGACTATAAAGTAGTATTATTTTCAGCATATGGTTATGATGATAACTACTAGTAACGAAACAATAATTCACTGTGAATTATTGTTTTTTTTATGTTAATCATTTATAATATTTTTGTGATGTAAAATGATTTTAAGTATTTGTGATGATCCAGATGTTTTAAGTGTAATGAGAATAATTATAATAGTTATTAATATTGTAAAAATAATAGTTCCAATAATATTAATAATAACTGGTATGATTTCATTTACTAAAGCAGTAGTTGATAGTGACTATCAAAAACCATTAAAACAATTAGTTACTAAAGTAGTAGCAGCCATACTTGTATTTTTTATTCCAACGTTTGTTTCAATTGTAGTAAACATATTTGATACAAAAGATATATATTATAGTTGTATTGAAAATGCAACAAAAGAAAAAATTGAAGAAGGTTATGTAAATAGAGCAAAACTATATGTTTTAAATGCTAAAAATAGTTTAAGTATTAGTTATTATCAATATGCTGTTGGTAAAGTAAATAAATTAAAAAATTCAAGTGCAAAAGAAGAATTAACAAATGAATTAAATTCTGTTTATGAAGAAATACAAGCTGCAATGAAAGAAAGAGAAGAGAAAAAGAAACAAGGAACATCAGGTAAAATAAATCCTGATGGAGAATATTCTAAAGTTGATGTTATTGATATGGATGAACAAAGAGTAAGAGACATGACAAATGAAGAATTTATTGAATTTATGGCAAGTAACGCAAGACTTGTATATGCAGAATATGGTGGAGTTCTTCCAAGTATTACAATAGCACAAGCTATACTTGAATCAGGTTGGGGTAATAGTTTTGAATCAACTTCTCATAATTTATTTGGTTTAATTGGATATCCAGGTGAAAAACCAAAAGTGAATAAACTTAGAAAATTTGATAATTTTTATGAAGCAACATATTATCATTATGCATATTTTCAAAATTATTCAAATGTTTATGGTAATTTCTTAAATTTATGTGCCAGTGGTGATGCAATTGGGGCATCACAATATTTATATGCTTATGCAGGTGGATCTCAAACATATGCACCAAAAATTATTTCATTAATTAATCAATATAATTTAACACAATATGATCATTAGGATGTTAGTAACTATTACTAAATAAATATTGTTTAAAATAATATATAATGATAAAATATGTACGTTATTTATTAAATATAGTTAATAATATAAGTAGGAAGTGATATTATGTTTAAATTAGTATCAAAATATAAACCAAGTGGAGATCAACCAAATGCTATTAAAGAATTAGTTGATGGACTTAATAGTGGTAAAAAAGATCAAGTATTACTTGGAGCTACTGGTACTGGTAAAACTTTTACTATTGCAAATGTTATAGAGAAAGTTAATAAGCCAACATTAGTTCTTGCTCATAATAAGACTCTAGCAGGACAACTATATGCAGAATTTAAAGAATTATTTCCAGAAAATAAAGTAGAATATTTTGTTTCTTATTATGACTATTATCAACCAGAAGCATATGTTCCTTCTAAAGACTTGTATATAGAAAAAGATTCATCTATTAATGATGAAATAGATGAATTAAGACATGCAGCAGTATCAGCAATTATTGATAGAAGAGATACTATTATTGTATCTAGTGTATCTTGTATATATAATATAGGTGAAAAAGAAGAATATATAAATAAGATGTTAAATTTATCAGTAGGACAAATTATTAATAGAGATGATATATTAGAAAAATTAGTTAGTATGCAATATGAAAGAAATACTATTGATTTTAAAAGAGGTACTTTTAGAGTAAATGGAGACATAATAGAATTAATACCTATTGGTGAAAAGAAAAATGGTATTAGAATTGAAATGTTTGATGATGAAATAGAGAAGATTAGTTTATTTGAACCACTTACAGGAAGACTTATAAATAATGTTAAAACTATTAGTATATTTCCAGCATCATTATTTGTAACTAGTGATGAAAAAATGAAAGAAGCAACTAGTAGAATAGAAAAAGAATTAGTATCTAGATTAAAAGAACTACATGAAAATGGAAAACTTTTAGAAGAACAAAGATTAAAAGAAAGAACTATGTATGACTTAGAAATGTTAAAAGAAACAGGATTTTGTCATGGCATAGAAAATTATAGTAGACATTTAAGTTTAAGAGATGCAGGTGAAACACCAACTACATTAATAGACTTTTTCCCAGATGATTTTTTACTTGTAATTGATGAAAGCCATGTTACACTTCCACAAGTAAGGGGAATGTATAATGGAGATCATATGAGAAAACAAACTCTTGTTGATTATGGATTTAGACTACCTAGTGCAATGGATAATAGACCACTTAAATTTGATGAATTTAGAAGTAAATTAAATCAAACAATTTATGTATCCGCAACCCCTGGAGATTATGAATTATCTCTTGTAGATAAACAAGTAGAACAAATAATTAGACCAACTGGGTTACTTGATCCAATTATTGAAGTTAGACCTACTAAAAATCAAATAGATAACATATTAGATGAAATAAATGATAGAATTTCTAAAAATGAAAGAGTATTAATTACAACACTTACTATTCGTATGAGTGAAGAATTAACGTCTTATTTAAAAGAACTAGGATATAAAGTAACTTACTTGCATAATGAAATTAAAACTTTAGAAAGATTAAATATTATTAGAAATTTAAGACTTGGTAAAATAGATATAATAGTAGGAATAAACTTATTAAGAGAAGGACTTGATATTCCAGAAGTATCATTAATATGTATAATGGATGCTGATAAACAAGGATTCTTAAGAAGTGATAGAAGTTTAATTCAAACTATAGGTCGTGCTGCCAGAAACGCAAATGGTAAAGTAATTATGTATGCTGATTATGTGAGTGATGCGATGAGAGTAGCGATTGATGAAACATCAAGAAGAAGAAGTATTCAAGAAAAATATAATAAAGAACATAACATAACTCCAAAAACAATAGTAAAAGATATAAGTGAATCTATATCAAATGAAGTAGAAGAAGAAAAAATAGATAAGAAAAAATATTCTAAGAAAGAAATTAATGATATGGTACATAAACTTGAAATTGAAATGCGTGAAGCAGCTAGTAAACTTGATTTTGAAAGAGCAACTGAACTTAGAGATATTATATTTGAACTTAAAAGTTTAGATGATTAAAAAATGGCTTTAAAAAAGCCATTTTATTTTGTTAATTTCTTTGTAAATCCATTAGAACTTTTAAATTTACAATAATCTTTTAAATCATTATATTCCATTTCTTCTCTATCTTTAATATGATTATAAACAATATCATATATTTGTGGATATTTTCTATAAAGACAATTTAATGTTGTAATAAAAGCTCCATAATCATTAACTGGTGTACTAAATACAAATTGTCCTTCTACTGCTTTAGCATCAAAAAAAGTAATAGTGCCATCATCATTTAATATTATGCCTGTACTTAATTCATCTGTATATTTAATTTCAAATTTCATATTATTTTCCTTTCTTTTTAATATATTATAATTAAAAGTAAAATTCATGTCAAATAAATTTATCTATCATAATATAGCAAATTATGTTATAATACACCTTGGAGTTGATGTAGTATGAAAACACCAAATATGCTTAATGCTAAAAAGAGAAATGTTAAAGCACCAGAATATGTTTCTTATGATAAAAAATATGATAAATTTGGTAAGAATAAAAAATATTATGTAAGAACTTATGGTTGCCAAATGAATGAACATGATAGTGAAAAGATAAAAGGTATGTTAGAAAGTGTAGGATTTACTTCATGTGAAAGTGAGAAAGATGCAGATATAGTAATATTAAATACTTGTGCTATTAGAGAAAATGCACATGATAAAGTATTTGGTTTTTTAGGTGTATTAAAACATTTAAAAGATACTACTAAACCTAATTTACTAGTTGGTGTTTGTGGATGTATGTCTCAAGAAGAAGTAGTAGTTAAAGAAATATTAAATAAATATAAATATGTTGATTTTGTTTGTGGAACACATAATTTAGATAATTTACTTACAATTATTAAAAATAAAATAGATACTAATCAAATGCAAGTAGAAGTTGAAAGTTATGAAGGAGATATTGTTGAAAATATACCAGTTGATAGGGATAGTAAATATTCTGCTTGGGTTGATATTATTTATGGTTGCGATAAGTTTTGTACTTATTGCATAGTTCCATACACTAGGGGTAGTCAAAGAAGTAGAAAAAAAGAAGATATTTTAGAAGAAATTAAAAAATTAAAAGAAGATGGATATAAAGAAGTAACATTACTAGGACAAAATGTTAATGCTTATGGAAAAGATTTATATGATGATTATAATCTTGCTAATTTACTTAAAGATGTAAGTGATATTGGAATAGATAGAATTAGATTTGTAACATCTCATCCATGGGATTTCACTGATGAAATGGTAGATGTTATCGCAGAATGTGATAATATAATGCCATATATTCATTTACCACTTCAATCAGGAAGTAATAAAATATTAAAATTAATGAATAGAAGATATACAAAAGAAGAATATTTAAAATTATATAATTCTATTCGTGAAAAAGTTAAAAATTCTAGTATTACAACAGATATAATAGTAGGTTTTCCAGGTGAAACAGAAGAAGATTTTGAAGAAACACTTGATGTTGTAAATAAATGTAAATTTGACGGGGCTTTTACATTTGCATTTTCTAAAAGAGAAAATACACCAGCTGCATTAATGAAAGAAACTGTAAGTGAAGAAGAAAAATTAGATAGACTTCATAGATTAAATGAAGTAGTTAATAAATATAGCAATATGGCTAATAAAAAAATGATGGGTAAAATAGTTAAATGCTTAGTAACATCACTTAGTGATAAAGATAAAAATAAAGTATGTGGTTATACTGAAAATATGAAACTTGTTAATATTAAAGGAGATAAATCATTAATAGGTAAAATAGTTGATGTTAAAATAACTGATACTAAGAGTTTCTCACTTGATGGAGAGTATGTAAAAAAAGATATTTAATATCTTTTTTTAATTGATTGAATTACAAAAAAATGTTACTATCAATATATAAAATATTACAAATTAATATTTTTAGAAGGAGAAAAATTATGAAAATTGCTATAACTAAAAAAAGTTTAATTCCATTATTAGTTTTAATTTTTGCTTCCCCAATAATTATATCAATAGTTATGATATTTCAATGGAATCCTGAAAATGGGATTTTAATGGGAGTTATAATAGGAATAATATGGGCGTTTGCTTTTTTCACATCATACATTTGTATTAAAGAAGTAAAAAATAATCCTTATCCTTTTTCATATTTATTAGATTATGAAACATTAATTAAATATATGAAAGAAGAAGAAAAATTTAGTTTTGATAATAAATTAGAAGGTGGATTTCATTATTATTTATATCAAAATAATGAGAAGATAGAAGTACAAGCTTGGTATTATACTTTCTCTAGTATTGAAAGTGAAAAAGAAAAAGGAAATATATATTATTGGAATAAAGAAGAATTTAATTCATTAGATAGCCTTATAGAAAATAAAATAAAAAGATTTGATGGTTATATTTTAATTGAATTAATTGATAGTGATAATAAAATGCTTAATGATTTTAAAGAAACTCATAAAGAGTTAGATGTAGTTAAATATATAGAAAATTTAAATATTAAATAGTTTATTTTTATTAAGAGTGAAATCACTCTTTTTATTAGTAACAAAATAAATCATTTGACAAAATATTATCAAAATATTATATTGTTTATAGAGGTAATTTTATGAGAAGATTATATATTGATTTTGATGGAGTAGTTATGGATACTATTCCTACATTATATAGAGATTTAGAAAAGAAAGGTATATCACTTGATGATGATGAAAGTGTAAGAACTGCTTTTTTTGCTGAATATGATTTTAGTCAAGTTATTAAAGATAAATATATTTTAAATGATTCAATTAATTGTATTAACAAATTAATTAAAAGTAAAAGATTTGAAATAAGTTTTTTATCACATATTAATTCTTTAAGAGAAGGTACAGTTAAAATAAGATATTTAAGAAGACATTTTAAAAATATAACAATTATTCTAGTACCAAAGGGAGTATCTAAAACTAAAATGGTTCATAGTAAAGATGCTATATTAGTAGATGATTTTAGTGGTAACTTAAGAGAATGGAATGAAACAGGTGGTATAGCAGTTAGATTTTCTAAAGATTTAGAATCAAAAGGATATAAAGTTATAGATAGATTAGATAAACTTTTAGATATGTTTGATAAAAATGGAGATTTAATATGTTAAATATTATTACTATTAAAAATGGTATGTTAGAAGAAAATTGCTATATTGTACATAAAAATTCAAAAGCAATTATAATAGATCCAGGAAGTGAAGCAGAAAAAATTGTAAATGAAATAGAAAAAAATAAATTAAAAGTTGTTAAAATATTAATTACACATTATCATTTTGATCATATCGGAGCACTTAAAGATTTAAAAGAAAAATATAATGTAGAAGTTATTGATTATAAAAATAATGGAGTTATTAAATTTAATGATTTTGAATTTAAAATAATAAAAAATTATGGTCATACTCTTGATAGTGTTTCTTATTATTTTGAAAAAGAAAAAATAATGTTTAGTGGAGACTTTATATTTAGAGATACAATTGGAAACTATGACATAGAAAATGAAGAAGTAATGATTGAAAGTCTTAAATCATTTATGAAGTTACCAAATGATATAAAGATTTATCCAGGTCATGGTATATCTACAACTACAGATTATGAATTTAAAAACAATCCATATTTAAGAGGTATTTAATGTTAGCAAGTGTTGTTATTGAATATTCAGTAAAATCACTAAATAAAGTATTTGATTATATAATACCTAATGAATTAAAGAATATTATTAAAATAGGTCATAAAGTTATTGTTCCTTTTGCTTCAAAAGAAGTAGAGGGTTTTGTTTTAAATATACATAATAATAAAGATAATAATATTGAATATAGAAGTATTATTAAAATACAAGATAGTGATTTTTATTTAAATAGTGAATTACTCGAATTAGGTAAATATATGAGTAATTCTTTATTATGCAATTTAATAAGTTGTTATCAAATAATGCTTCCAAAAGCATTAAAAGCATCTATTAAAACTAATATAAATAAAAAATATGAAATAAAGGTATCATTAAATAAAGAAGCAGATGTTGATAAATATATAGAAGAACATAAAAGAAGAGTAAAAGAAATAGAAATAATTAATTTATTAAAAGAAAAAGAATTATTAAAAAAAGATATATCTAGTCCTTCATTAAATAATTTAATTAAAGAAGGAATTGTTATTTTAAATAAATATGAAGTTAATAGAGAAGTTTTTGTAGAAAAAGAGAATGATAAAACTATTAATTTAACAGAAGAACAAAGAAATGCAGTAAATGAAATATTAAAAAGTAAAGATAGTAAGTTTTTATTATATGGGGTTACTGGAAGTGGTAAAACTGAAGTATATATAGAACTTATTAGAAAATGTTTAATGAGTAATAAAACTGCTATTGTATTAGTACCTGAAATATCATTAACACCACAAATAGTATCAAGATTTAAAAATGTATTTGGTGATAATGTAGCAGTGTTTCATAGTTCCCTAAGTGAAGGTGAAAAGTATGATGAATATAGAAGAATTATGAAAGGTGAAGTATCTTTAGTAGTAGGTGCTAGAAGTGCAATATTTTCACCACTTAAAAATATTGGATTAATAATATTAGATGAATGTCAAAGTCAAACATATAAACAAGAAAGTACTCCTAAATATTCAGCAATAGATATTGCATATAAAAGAAGTGAATATAATCATGCAAAAGTAGTTTTAGGAAGTGCAACTCCTGCTTTAGAAGAATATGCAAGAGGTAAAAAAGGAGTTCTTCATTTAGTAGAATTAACTAAAAGAATTAGTGGTAAACTTCCTAATATTGAACTTGTTGATATGGAAATTGAAGCTAAAAAACATAATTATATAATTAGTGAAAAATTAGATATTGAAATTAATAAGGCTCTAGCTAGTAAACATCAAGTAATTTTACTATTAAATAGGCGTGGTTACTCTACATTTTTATCATGTACTAATTGTGGTTATGTTTATAAATGTCCTAATTGTGATATATCTTTAATTTATCATAAGAGTAGTAACTCATATTCTTGTCATTATTGTGGATATAGATGTGAAAGGAATGATGTTTGTCCAAAATGTCATGAACAAGCAATTAAAGATTTAGGACTTGGTACTGAAAAATTAGAAAGTTTAATTGAGAAAAAATATAATACTAAAGTACTTAGAATGGATGCTGATACTACTAGTACTAAAAATGCTCATCAAAAATTAATTAAAGAATTTAGTAGCGGAAATTATAATATTCTTGTTGGTACACAAATGATTTCAAAAGGATTAAATTTTGAAAATGTAAGTTTAGTTGGAATAATAAATCCAGATTCACTTCTTTCAATACCTGATTTTAGAAGTGCTGAAAGAACTTATGAATTATTAAGTCAAACATCTGGTAGAGTTGGAAGATTTGATCTTGATGGTAAAGTAATTATTCAAACATATAATAAAGATAATTATGTTTATAAGTGTGTTTTAAAAAATGACTTTAATTCATTCTTTAATTATGAAATGAATATAAGAAAGAAATTAAAGTATCCACCTTACTATTATATTTGTAATATACTAGTAACTAGTAGTGAATTTAAAGTTGCAGGGGACTCTGCTAATAAAGTAAAAAAATTCTTAGATAGTAAATTAGATAGTGAATATATTGTAATTGGACCTAGTGTATCTAATATAGTAAAACTTAATAATAAATATAGATTTAATATTATGATAAAATATAAAAATAAAGATAATTTATATAAAGTTTTAAATGAACTTAATAATATAGTTATTAAAAATGTAAATATTGATATTAACATAAATATTTAATATAATTTAGGTGGTGGTTAAAATGAAAGATAAAAGAGTAGTATTTATGGGGACACCAGAATTTAGTATTCCTGTATTAGAAATGTTAATTAAGGAAACTAATGTTGTCTTAGTAGTGACACAAAAAGATGCTAAAGTTGGAAGACGCCAAGAACTTAGAATGTCACCTATTAAAGAAGTGGCATTAAAAAATAATATTGAAGTATTTACTCCTGATAAAATAAGAGAAGATTATAATAGAATTTTAGAAGTAAAGCCAGATATTATTATAACTTGTGCTTATGGACAAATAATACCAAAAATATTACTTGAAACACCAAAGTATAAAGCTATTAATGTTCATGCATCACTTCTTCCTAAATTAAGAGGTGGAAGTCCACTTCATAAATGCTTAATTGATGGTTATAGTGAAACTGGGGTAACAATTATGTATATGGCAGAAGGAATGGATGATGGAGATATTATCAAACAAAGAAGTATTAAAATATTAGATAGTGATAATGTAGGAAGTATTCATGATAAATTAAGTATAATTGGAAGAGATTTATTATTAGAAGTATTACCAAGTATATTTAGTGAAACTAATGATAGAATTAAACAAGATGAGAGTGAAGTAACTTTTGCATATAACATTAAAAGAGAAGAAGAAAAACTAGATTTTAATAAAACAGCAAGAGAAGTATTTAATCAAATAAGAGGAATGTATCCATATCCTGTTAGTTATATGACATTAAATCAAGAAGAAATTAAAGTATGTGAAAGTAAAATAGGTGAAAGTACTAAAGGAGATGCTGGAACTATTACTAATTTATATAGTGATGGTATTGGTATAAAATGTAGTGATAAAGAAATAATAATAACTAGATTAAAACCTAGTGGTAAAAAAGAAATGTCAGCAAAAGATTATTTAAATGGAAAAAAGAATGTTAATTTAATTGGGGTTAAAGTATGTTAAAAGATGCAAAAAAAATAAAAAAATTTTATAAAGAAAATAAAAAATTAATATATTTTGGTTTATTTTTCATAATTATTATATTTGTATTATTAGTATCTCCTAATGATAGTAATAATAATAAAATAAAACATTATGTTTCTAAAGATAATATGGTTGAATTATTTAATAAAATAAATAATAATTATAGTCTTACTATTGAAGAAAATATTAATGGAGATTTAAAAACTTTAGAATATTCAAATGATTCAAAAATTATATTATATGAAGGAAGTAAAACTGATAATAATGGATATTTACTATATAATAATAATTTATATTTATTAAATTCTGATAATGCAAAATTAACAAAAGTAAAAAATATACCAAGTTTTGTAAATGATAGATTGTATGATTTAAATTTACTTAAAAAAGTAATTCCTTATTGTGAATTTGATTATATAAATGAAGTAAAAGCTAATTGTAAAATGAATTTAAGTAGTTATATTAATGAATATAATCAATTATATAATGAAAATATTAGTGTAGAAGAAGATAAAGAAATTATTTTTGAAATAATACACTATAGTTATAGAATAGGTAAAATTAATGTTGATTATACACCTATAAATAAATTAATAAATAATAATGATGATAATGTATTTTATGGTATTAAAATATATAATATAGATTCAAATGATTTTAGTGAAATCTTAGAACATTACAAAGACATTCTAAAGTAAAAATATATCTAGTTTTGTCGAACTTGATGAAATAAATATTAATATGTTTTATTATTAATTTATGGAGGTGTTATAGTAAAAGATATTAATAAAAGTTTTAAAGAATTATATGAAGAAGTAAGTTTATGTATTTTAAATTATGAGAGTGGGATATAAAACCATTCTAAAAAAATAAAGCCATTATGGCTTTTTTTAATAAAATAAACACTATGTGTTTTTAAAATAAATCTCAATGAGATCCTGTTTCAATTAATACTATAATTAATTTATCATTAAAATATTGATATACAAGTAACCAATCAGGTTCAATATGACATTCGTAACAATTTTTAAATTTTTTACTATTCTGTAAAATATGATTTTTGTACTTTATATCTAAATTATCACCATTTATAAGCTTATTAATTATTTTATCTAACTTATTGAGATCCTTTCCTTGTTTTTTTATTTTTTTATATTGTTGTTTAAATTTTGATGTATAACTAACTTTATATTTCATTTATTTATCTAAATCTTCAAACAATTCTTTTGTATTATCATACCATTTATAATTTTGAGGATTCTTTGACATCTTTTTTGCTTCTTTTAATGCACTTAATAAATCTTTATTTGATGTATCTTCTCTAATTTCAAATGGTATTGCTTGTTCTCTTACACTTTGAGATAAAAATACATTAATAGCACTACTCATATTTAAACCTAATCTTTTAAATAATTCATCAGCTTCTTTTTTTAATTTACTATCAACTCTAATATTTAGATTAGTTGAACTAGATATATTTTCCATTTTTATTCTCCTTTGTTTATATAATTATATAAAAATATATATTTAATTGTCAATACATTCTTATCACATTGTCAATAATATTATATGCAAATTAATAATTTTTAATATAAAATTATAAATTTACTAACTAATTTGACAAAATCATATAAATGTAATAAAATTATCGTGGAAGAGAGGCTAAAAAAGATGTATGAAGACAAAAGAATGTTAACTGCTAAGGAGATACTAGAAAAGGATTTTAAGGTTGATGCTAGGGGATATAGACCACAAGAAGTGGATCAATTTCTTGATATAGTAATTAAAGATTATGTAACTAGTGAAAATAATGAAAAAAAATTAATAAATGAAATTAGAGCATTAGAAAATGATAATGCTAAATTAAAATCTGAAATTAGAAAGCTTAAAGCATCTTTAGATATAGCTGGCTCTAACAAAGGAATTACTAATGTTGACTTATTAAAACGAATTAGTGATTTAGAAAAAGTAGTATATGGAGAAGAATAATTCTTTAGACAAACGCTGCATATAATGTAGAGGAAAGTCCATGCTCACTCATTCTGGAATGAATGGTAATGTTCGTGCTAAGGGAAAAAATAACCTTAGGTAATATAGAAATATATTAACGGCTTTGAAATAATCAAGACCTGATTAGAGTAAATATAAAAGTGCCATAGAGACGATAATTATTAGGAATAATAATGGTGGAACGAGGTAAACCCCACGAGTGAGAAACCTAAATTTGGTAAGGGAACTCTTACGAATGAATAATAAAGGAGTAAGGGAAAGAGAAATCTTTAGATAAATGTTTGTCGCCCATTTATGGGTACAGAACATGGCTTATTAAGAATTATTATTAATATAGGAGAACAATGAAAGAAATAGGACAAAGTTTTAAAGAAGCAAGAGAGACAATTGGTATTTCTAAAAGTGAAGTAATTAAAGACTTAAATATAACAGAAAGTCAGTTAGATAATTTAGAAGATGGAAATATAAATGCATTTAAAGATATATTTTTTTTAAAAGAAACAATAAAAAAATATTCTAAATATTTAAATCTTGATGAAGATGACATTATGGATAAGTTTAATGATTTCATGTTTGGTTATACTTCAAGAATACCAATTGAAGATATTTTAGAGCAAACAAAAGAAATAAAAATATTAGAAAAACAAAATGAAGTTAATAGAGTAGTATCACCATATACAATTAAAAGAAAGAAAAATAATAATGTAAAATATATTATTATTTATTTATTATCAGTAGTAGTTTTAATTGTTTTAGTTATACTTATTGTTAAATTTATAACAGATAAACAAATAGAGAAAAAACAACTTGTTAATAATTTTTATGAGGTAATTGAAAAGGAGTATTAGTATGAATGTACCAAATAGAATAACAATTTGTAGAATAATTTTAGCAGTAATATTACTTATTTTAATGACATTTCCATTAAATAGAATAGGATTTGATTTTCCTGAAATTATGATTAATCAAGAATTTATAATAGATAGTAAATATTTAATATGTGGAGTTATATTTTTAATAGCTGCAGTTACTGATTTCTTAGATGGATTTTTAGCAAGAAAATATAATTTAGTTACTGACTTTGGTAAAGTGACTGATGCAATTGCTGATAAAGTACTTGTAAATGGAGTATTAGTAGTACTTGCATGTGAAGGATATATTAGTGTTATTATTCCAGTAGTAATTGTATCAAGAGATATGTTTGTTGATTCAATTAAGATGATAGCTGGACAAAAAAATGAAGTAGTTGCTGCATCAAAAACTGGTAAAGCAAAAACAGTATTTATGTTAGTTGGTATTACATTAATATTATTTTATAATTTACCATTTTCATTATTTGGAGTATATCCAGCAAGAGTACTCATCATGATAGCAACAGTATTATCAATACTTAGTGCAATAGAGTATTATACTAAGAATAAAAAGTATTTAACTAAATAACAAATTTAATGTTTGTTATTTTTTTTAATTTAATTAACTTTTTAATTTTGAATAATATATTTTAATATAAAATTTAATTTTGAAGTACTAGTTTTTACTTAAAATTTTCTTTTAAAAAGGGTATTTTATTAATAATTGAATTTTAAACAAACAAAAGTTTGTAAAAAGTTATTGACAAAGAATTTTTTTTAGTTTAAAATTAAAAATGTTAGAAGGAGAATACTTATGAAAAAAGAAAAAGATAAAACTTTAGATCAAGTACTTGCCGATATTGAAAAACAATTTGGTAAGGGTGCTATTATGAAATTAGGAGAAAAAGGAGTTAAAAATATAGATGTAGTATCAAGTGGTTCAATTGCACTTGATCAAGCACTTGGTGTAGGTGGTTATCCAAAAGGAAGAATTATTGAAATATTTGGTCCTGAATCAAGTGGTAAAACAACTCTTGCATTACATGCAATTGCTGAAGTACAAAAAACTGGTGGAAGAGCTGCTTTTATAGATGCAGAGCATGCATTAGATCCAGTATATGCTAAAAAACTAGGAGTTGATACTGATGAACTTTTATTAAGCCAACCAGATACTGGAGAACAAGCATTAGAAATAGTTGAAGCATTAGTTAGAAGTGAAGCTATGAGTATTATAGTAATAGATTCAGTTGCAGCACTAGTACCACAAGCTGAAATTGAAGGTGAAATGGGAGATTCTCATGTTGGACTTCAAGCAAGATTAATGAGTCAAGCATTAAGAAAATTAAGTGGTATTATAAATAAAACAAATACTATATGTATATTTATAAATCAATTAAGAGAAAAAGTTGGAATTATGTTTGGTAATCCTGAAACAACACCTGGTGGAAGAGCACTAAAGTTTTATTCAACAGTAAGATTAGATGTAAGACGTGGTGAACAAATTAAAGTAAATGGAGATGTTATTGGAAATAAAACTATTGTTAAAGTAGTTAAAAATAAAGTAGCTCCACCATTTAAAACAGCTGAACTTGAAATTATGTATGGAGAAGGAATATCTAAATCTGGTGAAGTTATTGATATTGCGTCTAATTTAGGAATTATTGATAAGAGTGGTGCTTGGTTTAGTTATAAAGGAGAAAAAATAGGTCAAGGAAAAGAAAATGTAAAACTTGTATTTAAAAATAATCCAGCCTTATATAAAGAAATAGAAGATAAAGTTAGAAATGATTTATTTACTTTAGATACTAAAGAAGACAAAAAAGAAGAACCAAAAGAAGAAAAATAATTAAAAAATATGTCAGAATTTGAATAATAAATTTTGACTTTTTAATTTAAAAATATATAAATATTTGATACAATAGATATGGTGAAGAATAAATGGTTGTTAAAAAATTTAATTATGTTAGATTTATTAGTGTTATAGTAGGATTAATAGCTATTTTAGGGGTTATAATATTTGGAATAGTATCTTTAGTAAAACATATTAATTATACTAAAACATATGATTATAAATTAGAGCAAATAGGATATAATGAAAGTGAAATTAAAGTAATTAAAAGTAAATTAAAAGATGAATATATTGATAAAATATTAAAGCAAAAATATAATAGTGAATTATCTGAACTTTTAAAAGAAAAATATTTTATATTTGATAATATGGATAAATATATTGAATATAAAAAAGAAAATGACGATGATGATTATACTAAAGTGATAGCTATTATAAATAGTGAAGCTAATATTGAATGGATGGATAATGAAAGAGACGCAGATATATCTAAAAATGAATTAATGCTTGTAAATAGAATATATGGTCTTAGTAAAGATTATGAACCAGAAGATATTATAGATGTTCCATCTAAATATGCATATAGTGGTAAAAAAATAAGTGAAAGTATAATGGAAGATATTATATCTTTAATATCTGCTGGAAAAGAAGCAGGATATACATTTGTAGTATCTGATGGATATAGATCATATAGTGAACAAGAAAAAATATATAATAGTTATGTTAGTAGTTATGGACAAAGTGAAGCTGATGAAATAGTGGCTCGTCCAGGACATTCTGAATATCAAACAGGCTTATCTTTTGATTTAATGCCATATAATAAAGTTTATGAAGATCCTAAAATAAGTGAAGAGTATTTATGGCTTAAAGATAATGCTTATAAATATGGCTTTATATTTAGATATGAAACTGGTAAAGAAGATTTAACAGGCTTTAAAGCATCTACTTGGAGACTTAGATATGTAGGTGTAAGTGCTGCAACTCTTATATATAATGAAAATATAACATTTGAAGAATATTATGCATATTTTGTTAAATAATTGAAAATGAGTAATTCTCATTTTTTTTGTTCATAACTAATTTTATTTTTCTTGTAAAAGAAAAATACTTAGTTTATAATTATATTAAAGATAGAGACATGTTTGGTGGTGTTGTAATGATAAAAAAATTAACTTTAGAAGAATTTCAACAACTAAGAAATCAAATAGAAAATTTTATCAATCAGATATTAGAATATATTAATGTTCATAAAAATGATGATAATTTTGATTCAAATACATATCAGCAAGAAATGCTTGAGCAAATTTTTTCATTGCAAAATAATTTGTTAAGTTATGATTTAAGTGATATTCCATTTGAAGCATGGAAAGGTTTTTCTATATTTTCTGATAAAGATCATATAGTTGATTTTTCTAAAACTAAAGCAAATATTGATTTTGAATTAGTAAATTATACTCCAGATGCTGAAAACTTAAATTATAATTTTAAAGGTTGTAATATTAGAAATTTATATATATTAGCAGGTGAAAGATTAATTCCAGATAGATTTGATGAAGAAACAATAAAAAAGAATCCATCTTTATTTTTGACAGATATATTTAGTGAAGAAATTAAAGATAGATATTATAGTCATTCTTTAACTTTAGATGATTTAGTAACTTTATCAAATGAACAATTGAGTGAAATAAAACAAAAAAATTATAATTCTAATCGTTGGAAAAAAGAAATAAATGACAAATTATTAGAAACATTTGGTCTTGATAAAATTATTGAATTAATTAAATATTCCAAAGAAGACTACCTTGCTATTAACGATATAATAGAATCTTTAAAACTAGGTGATTTTATTTTTTCTTATTGGGATTATGAATATGATCCTGTATTTTTAAAATTTTTAGAAAGTGTTAAAAATACAGAATTTTCAAAACTAAAAAATATTTTTTATGATTTTGCTAGAGATATTTTAACAGGGAAAATCCAAATAGATAACTTTTCTGGGACTCAAATTATTAATGAAAAAATTTTTCCAGAACAATTTGTTAAAGAAAATCCTGATTTATTTTTGATAAATATTAATGTACCTGACGAAGTTAAAAACAGATTTTTTGAAAAAAAATTAACTTATCAAGATTATATTAATTATATGGAAGAATTTAAAAATGTTCCTGTAGATTATTTTACAGAGTTCAAGAATATTTTTATATTTGTAGTTAACAATAATTATGATATAGATGAATTTCATAATATATTACAAAGACATTCTGATTTATTTTTACACATATCTGAGAATCATGAATTTTCAGCATTTTTCCAATTTTTTAAACAAGGTGGGGATTTAAATAGTGTTTTTACTAATGCAGTTAAAGAATATTTTTATAAATATAGTATGCCAGATGATTTTAGAATTGTAGAAGCAGATGGTCAAGTTAAATTTAATGTTCCAGATTGGTTATCATCTATGAATTTTAAATTTGTAGATAAAATTAATACTTCAGAGGAATTATTAAAATGTGATGGTTCAGTTTTTGTAATAGATGAAGATCAAAGAAGAGTTTTAGATACACTTAATATACAAAACATAAAAAGATTTGAACAAGAAACAGGATTTTTTACTCATAAAGTTTATGAATGGTCAAAAGATTTAGAAATGTTTAATCTATTTGGTCTTTATTTAAAATCTCACAACTTAAATTCATTAGGAATAGATTTTAAAAATGGAAATTTAACATATGAAGATTTTTTAGATCAATTAGCTAAATGTTTAGATAACATGAGAAAAAATAATGTTTTTAGTGATTATCCAAATTATGATTGGATTCAGGGTGAATTTAGAAATGCTCATCCAGAAATATTTATAGATCCAAATGCACCAAAAGAATTGAAAGATGCATTTTATAAAAATCGAATAACTCCAGATTTTTTATTTCAACAAGAAAAATATATTCCATATTTAGTTGATAAAAATTTATCTAATACTTTAAAAGTGGAAATTAAAATAATATTACCTGGATTAGAAAATGAGTATTCTTTATTACCAAATTATTTAGATTTTATAGATGAATATGCTTCAAGATATGGAAATGAAAAGTTGTTAAAATTAATAACTGAATATGGTGAAATGCTTTCTAATATTACTATATCTAGTATAAATAATGAAATAGAAGATGAGCAGGCTATAAAAAAGTCATTACGAAATTCTATTTATAAAAAAATAATAGCAGGAAAAATGAATTATTCTTATTTAAGTAATATTCCAGAAATGGTTGAAGAGTATCCTGATATATTTGTAAATTTTGATTCATTAACAAATATTCCACAAGAAGAAAGAGTAAGATTAACTAATGCATTTTATAATAGAAAATTTCAATTTAATGATATAAAAAAATATCCAGAATTGGTATCTATTCTTAAAGATAAGAACTTGCTTATTGCTTTTGGGAGTAAAGATGGTGAACATAAAAATGGTAGAATAATAATACCATCAACATATTCTAGAGATGAAAAATATAGTGATTTAGAATTATTATCAGTATTTGGTAATGATAAATTTTTGCAATTATGTTCTAAATATGGTAGATATTTAGATGATATTACCCAATATTTAAATAAAGAAGTTACTATAAAAGATGGAAAATATATTGATTCTAGTAGTGGAAAATCAGAAGAATTAACAATTGATGAAATAGAAAATAGAATAATAAATATAATAAAAAAAGAAAGTAAACGTGGTAATATTGATTATCTTCCAGATGATGCCCCTGATTTTTTAAAAGAAAGTCATCCTGAACTATTTTTAAGTGATGATGCCCCAGAAGAATTAAAGAATTATTTTTATAATAAGCAGCATTTGACATTTGATGTATTACATGCTCATAAAGAATGGCTACCATATTTAAAAGGTAAATCAATAGTAACTCCGTTACTTAGAGCTAATATATTAAAAAAAGATTTAATTAAATTTATAGAAATATTTGGTGAAGAAAAAGCAATAAAACTTGGAATTAATAGATCAGAAACAGTTATGGAGATGATAAAATCACATCAAGTTGATTTAATGAAAAAATGGTATGATAAAACAGGTGGTAAATTTATTCCTGATTTTGTTGTAATGCAAAATTTTAACATTGAAGAAGCAGATAAATTTTTAATATCTGGATCAAATTGGAGTAATTTGATGAAAATTCAAAGTTTTGCTGAAACTAGAGAGTCAAGAGATGCTATGTTAAAACTTGCATATTCTTTTGGTGCTTTTGATCAAGATAAAAGAGGATTTAAAAAATTACAAGATTTATTAACTGGTCTACCAAGAACTATTAATGCAAGTTATTCCCATATTATAGAAAGTTTTCCATCATTAGAAAAGTTGCAGTCTGAAGATAATTTTACTGAATTATTTGGATATGATAAATATATAAAATTAGGTGAAACATTAAGTAAAGAAGGATTTTCATTTGATTCAGGGAAAAACTTAATAAGTCAAATATATAGAAAAAATGCAGATGGTTCTTATTCTTTAACAATTAATCCTCAAAGTTATCCAAAATCCAGTCAGTTAATTAGAAGTATTATGGAGATGTATCCAGATTCTCCTATTTTAACACCAACTAAAGCACATAAATTCTTTGGTGGTTTTAAAATGGAGTATAATCCTGACTTTAGAGAGTTCTTTCTAAAAAATTATGATATTATCATTAATAATAGTGATTATTTGTCAAAAATTTCTGCTGTGCAACGTAGATTTAATGAAATTAAAACTGTGTATTCTAATGTTAATTTAACACTAGATTTAGCAGTCAGTTATATTGACAGTAATAGATATGAAAAAGTTAATGTTGGAAACGAAAGAGTTGCTACAGCAGCAGCAGTACAAAATTATTCACAGCAAGAGTTTGAAACTCTTCAAACTATTTACAATTATGGTAAGCAGAGAACCTTTAGTAGTATTCCTAGAGTTGAGTCAAAAAGTGAAGTAAGTCTTCCAACAGGTAGTTATTACTATGAAATGTTGAGACTTGATGATCCTAGAGCTATGTCAATAGGATTTGAAAGTGATTGTTGTCAACGCTTAAGTGAGCCAGCAGAACTTTGTATGGAACATAGTATGGTTGATAAAAATGGTAGAGTATTTGTTATTACTAATAAGAAAGGTGAAATTGTAGCTCAAAGTTGGGTGTGGAGAAATAAAGATGTTTTATGCTTTGATAACATTGAAATACCAGATCAAAAAATGTGGGATAATGGGGTTCCAAGAGGAAAGGAAGATTCAGGAATAAGAAATCAGTTTACTGATGATGTATTGTCTATTTATAAGATGGTAGCTTCAGAATTGATTACTAAAGATGAAAAAATCTATAAGGAACTTTTAGAAAGTGGGAAAATAACCAAGGAACAATATGATGGATTAAGACTAGGAAAAATTACAACAGGGCTTGGTTATAGCAACATAAAAGGTTCTTTAAGAACGTTACCTATTGATAACTCAGCTATATCAAGACCATTGCCTTTTTATGAACCTGTAAAATTGTCTAAAGGGCTTTATATAAACGATTCTACTACTCAATTTATTTTAGAAGAGAGAAAAGATAGAAAAAAAATAGATGGTGAAACACTTGCAGTACATAGTGATGATTATATAGAATATAATGATTCTAACTTTACAGAAAAATCTTTGCATTCTTTAGAAAAATTAGAAGCAATAACTAAAGATAATCCTAGATATTTAGATACTTCAATAGATGATGAACCTGAAAAGTTAGAACATATAGTATCTAATATAGCAAGAAATTATCAATTAAATCCTGAAACAACAAGAATAGTAATGAATCCAAATTTTGCTATTATATATGATGTTAACAATAATAAATTGAAAATAGGAGATTTATTATTTAATACTAAAGTAGATAATGACACCCAACAATTAGATATAGAACATGCAGTTGTTATGCAAATTAAATTGGCTTTAGATCAAATTGCTAATGGTAAAGAAATTGATATTTCATCTTTAAGTGAAAAACAACAAGAAATGTATGAAAAAGCAATTTTATTAAAAGATGAAATAGATAAAGAAAGAGGTGTTGGACATGTTAGATGATAATGATATTAGTAAAATAATTTCAAATGCTTTGCAAGTAAATAAAGAATTATTGAGTGAAAATATAACTGCAATAGTAGATCAAATTAAAACAACTTTAAAAAATAATAAAGAAACCATAAAACAAGCAAATGAAATTGATAAAAAAAATAATAATGGTTTTATATTAGATTTTAATGTTATTAATAATATATTTTCAAATTTAGAAAAAGAAAATTTATTTTATGGTGATGTTACACTTTCACAGAAAGATGAAGAAAGCAATATAATATATGGAACTCAAATAATGGATTATGGAAATGTAGTAATTATAAATGATGGGAATCCATATATAATAATAGAAATGATAGTTAGAAATATAATGGCTGGAAATACAACAATATTTTCAAATGATGGTTTTATGCTTGGAACAAATCAATTATTAATACAAATAGTTCAGAGTGTATTAGAACAATTTAATATATCTAAATATTTGATACAAATATATATATCAGAGAAATTTGATGAATTATTATCAAATTATGCAAATATTGATTTAGTTGTTTGTATTGGAAATAATGATTTACAAAATCTTATTTTAAGAAAATCAAAAAATAGGACTATTATTAGTGGTTATGAAAATTTTGATTTATATATTGAAGATGATTCACATATAGAATTTTTAAATAAAATATTAAATACAGGATTAAATATTCAATTGTATGTGAATAATAATATTGATTTAGATTATTCAAATACTATAATAGTAGATGATCTAGAAGAAGCAATTTCTCAGATAAATTATAATGGTAGTGGATATAGTTGTGCTATATTTACAAGTTCAACAGAAAATGCATCTAAATTTATTAGAGAAGTAAAATCAAAAATAGTGACTGTTAATACTAGTCCTACTATTGAAAGAATAATTGATATTAAACAAAATGATTTAATTAATGAAAAAACTATAATATATCCATTTAGTTTTAAATTAGATGGTAATACTATAGATATAAAAGAAAATGAAAAATTAGATAAAAAAAATAATGTTACTAAATTTAAAGAATTAAATAATCAAGATAGCGAAGATATAAAAAATTAATAAATTTGTTTAAAATAAATGAAAAAATAACGATTTTACTTGACTTAATGCCTAAAATTATGGTAGTATTAATATGCTTGATTGTTATCAAGTGCCTACCTTAATGGGGAATTAGCTCAGTTGGCTAGAGCATCTGCCTTGCACGCAGGAGGTCGCGGGTTCAAGTCCCACATTCTCCACCAATTAGAAACTAAACCCGAAATCTTAAATTTCGGGTTTTATAAATAAACAAAGAGAAAGAAATAGTAGTGTGTCCTCTTGTTTCAGTGAGTTGCCGGTAAGTGCAAGGCAATAATAATGACATATGAATGAATCTTTTGAGTTTAAATGTAATATCTGCATTAAAGATAAATGAGTGCATAGAAATTCTATGAAATAAGGTGGTACCGCGTATTCCACGTCCTTATATTTATAGAATTTTTTTCTTTTAAAGGAGAGAATATGAAAGAATATATTAGTTTAAAAATTAAAGAATTATTAAATGCAAAAGAAATTAAAGTAGAAATACCACCTAAAGATGATATGGGAGATTATAGTGTACAATGTGCATCTTTAAGAAATGAAGAGCATAATAATCCAGTTGAAATAGCTAATTATATAAAAGAAAACTTTAATGATGATAAAAAATATTTTAATGAAATTAAAACAATTGGTCCTTATGTAAATTTCTATTTAGATTATAATGTATTTAATAAAAATATTATTAATGAAATAGAAAATTCTAAAAAATATGGATCATTAAATCAAGGAAATAATGAAGAATTATTAATAGAACATACATCAATTAATCCAAATGCTGAGCCACATATTGGAAGATGTAGAAATAGTTTAATCGGTGACTTTATGAGTAATTTATATAAATTTACTGGATATAAAGTACAAAGACATTATTTTATAAATGATTTAGGTAAAAAAATAGCTTTATTAGTAATTGGTATAGAAAAATATGGACTTACAAATGCTGATTTTTCTTCAATATTAGATGTATATGTAAAAATAAGTGATGAAGCTAAGAATGATGAAAAAATTGAAGCACAAGCTTTTGATTATTTAGAACTTGTTGAAAATGGAAATAAAGAAATGATAGATAAATTCAAAAGTATTACAGATAAATGTGTAGAAGGTCAAATGAAAATATTTGATGAATTAAATATACATTTTGATGTATTTACTCATGAATCTGATTATGTTTATAATAAATATTTAAAAAATATATTAGATAAATTAAATGAAAAAGGTAAATTAAAGGAAGATGAGTTAGGTAGATATTATGTTGATTTAAGTGATTATAATATTCCAACTAAAGAACCAGTATTAGTACTTACTCGTTCTAATAAAACATCATTATATCCAATTAAAGATATAGCTTATACTATGCATAAAATGGACTTAAATAGTAAAAACAATTTTATAGTTCTTGGAGAAGATCAAGAAGTTTATATGCAACAAATAAGTGCAGTATTAGATATTTTAGGATATAAAGCTCCAGAACTTATAAGTTATTCATATGTATTACTAGATGGAGATAAAATGAGTACATCAAATGGTACTGTAGTTTTAGTTACTGATTTTATGGCCGCTGTAAAAGAAACGTTACTTAAAGAATTTGAAAAGAGAAACACTAAGATTTCAGAAGATAAATTAAAAATATTATGTAATGCTTGTATTAAATTTACTATGTTAAATGTTTCTAAACAAAAAATAGTTAATTTTAATTTAGAAAATGCAACAAGTTTTAATGGTGAATCAGGTATTTATATTTTATATAGCTTAGCAAGAATAAATTCAATATTAAAAAATAATGATATAAAATTAACAGATGAAATTAAATTTAATTATGATATAGAAAATAAAATAATAAAGGAACTTTCTTATTTTAGAGAAGTTGTAAACGAGTTATTAACATCTCATGAATCTTCACATTTAACAAAATATATATTTAATTTAACTCAAGAGTTTTCAAGATTTTATGAACAAGTTAATATATCAAATGAAGAAGATCCAGTATTAAAATCATCTAGAATTAAATTATTAAGATGTATTAGTAAAGTTATTAATGAATCTCTTAGTATTTTAGGTATAGAAAGTGTAGATTATTTATAATAGAAAAAAGTGTTGAATTTTAAAACTCAATTAATTCTATGTTTAATATTTAGTATAGAAACGGACACGTTTGAATAGTTGTACGCGTGTATGGAAAAATTTTTAGAATTTTATTTACGGAATTAGGTGGTAATCAATTTTGTATAATTAAAAACTTTAATGTATACAATATAATTGACAAGTATTAAATCTTATGTTAATATTTAGTCATGGAAGCACAATGCGGCTTCGGGGTACGTTGTATAGCGTACGGGAAATAGATGATTTATTCATCTTTTTCTTTTGGGAAAATTTTTAAACCTTTATTTACAAAATTAGGATAACAATCAATTTTGTTTTTAATTAAATTAAATGCCTTATTTTCTTTTTTATATTTTATGTATTGATGTATAGGGTAAGAAAATAAATCAGTAATTTCTAAACCAGCAAAAGTTGAAGAATGATCATCATACCATTTAGGGTTAAAATATACACCAATTATTTTTGTTTTTAATTCTTTTGTAGAAATTTTATTATTTCCTTTATTATAAATAATTTCATAAATATGTTTTAATAATTCTTCATCATCTTTTTTTCCACGTGATTCTAGTATTATAATTCCTTTTTTATAATTATCAGTAGCATAAATATATCTTTCTAATATTAAATCAAATGCTTTTTCATAGATATTATCACTATATCCTTTTTTTATATACTCTTCCATATTGATTGTTACAGAAATAATTTTACAATTAATTTTAGATAAAACGTTACTTAAATTAAACATAAAACTATCATAATTAATAATACTATCATTAAATGCGTTATCATGTCGTCTTATATCTCTTGAATGAAAACACACATATCTTGATTCATTATGATTATTATCAAAATAATATCCATCTTTCCAATATTTTTCTTTCAATTTACGTATATTATTTCTCATAATGGAATAATCATATTTTTTAAAAATACAGCCTGTTACTGTAAAATATTTTTCATCATTATCGATTATAATTTCATTTTGAATTTTTTTAGATATATTATTTATACTTCCACTATGTCCATTTTCATCAATAAACATAACATAATCAATATTATTTTTCCAATTTTTAATTTTTTGTGGTTGATTATACCATTCCATTTTTAATCATCTCCATATGAATTTTTAATTTTATATACAAAAAAGTAACATATAATAGAGACTTTAAACATAAAAAGACTAATACTAAAAAAGCATTTATTATTAAAAATTGACTAGCAAAAAAAGCTTAGAAATTAATATTAATTTCAAACTCTATTATATTAAAATAAAAATATTATAAAAAGAATAACTCCTACTAAAAATATTGTATCATTTAATTTTTATCTTGTAAACAAATTATCAAGTTTATGTATATTTATTTACAAATTAAATTTATTATTATAATATTTAAAATAGAGGTGAAAATATGAATCCACAAAATAAAACTAAAAAAGAAATAGTAAAAATGTTACTTAAAAACAAATCTCTTGATAATGAAGATGAAAATGATTTAATGGAGATATTATTTAATGAACCAATAGCTATTGATGTTGATAAACAAGCAGAAGATTCAGCAACATGGAAAGATAAACTAGCTGATAGTGTAACAGAAAAATGTGGTAGTTGGGGATTTATAATATCATTTGTAATTATTTTAATCTTATGGATGATTATTAATATAATAATGGACAAATTTTATTATGGCTCTGCATTTGATCCATATCCATTTATATTATTAAATCTAGTGTTATCATGTATTGCTGCTATACAAGCACCTATAATCATGATGAGTCAAAATAGGGCAGCTAAAAAAGATTCACTTAGAGGTAAAAATGATTATAAAACAGATTTAAAAAGTGAATTAATATTAGAAGAATTACATGATCAAATGTCTAAAATACAATCAAATCAAGCTAAAATAATAAGATTACTACAAGATGATGATAAATAGGAGTAGTAAAAATGAAAAGAAAGAATAAAAGTATATTTTGGTTTTTTATTAAAATGGCTTTCATATTTGTAATTATAGATTTTACTATAACTATGATGGCTAATGTATTAACAGGGACATCATTTGTATATAAATATGGAACAGAATTAATAGTTGAAATATTTTATGCATTATTAGTACTAATAGTTATGCTATTATTTAAAAACTCATATGTATTTACTAATAAACAAGAAAAATTTAAATCTTCTTTATTATTAGGTTTTCCAATGATAATAGTAGCTATAATAAATTTAACTAGTAGTATACGTAGTTTAACAAGTTTTTCTATACCTAACTTTATAAATGTATTAATCTTTTGTATATTTATTGGTATAGCTGAAGAATTCTTATGTAGGGGTTGGATACAAAATGAATTTATAGAAAGATATTCTAAAGATAAAAAGAGTGTTATTTTATCAATAGTATTATCATCATTAATATTTGGACTTATGCATATTACTAATTTAGCAAGTCAAACATTATTAGAAACATTATTACAAATAGTAAATGCTACTGCAGTTGGAGTATTACTTGGAAGTATATATTATAAAACTAAAAATATTTGGGGAGTTATTTTCTTACATGCATTTTATGATTTTTCTATATTTTTAGGAGAAATGAATTTAATTAAAGATTGTACTTATAATACACCAACTACAGCAATTATTATTGTTAATTCAATTAACATATTAATAGTTAGTTTATATTGGATATTTAGTGCATTACTTGTAATTAAAAATACAGATTATAAAGATGAAAAAGCAAATTTAGAAAATAAAAATACTGGTATTAAAGTATCAATAATAGTATTATTTATATTATCATTTGTACCAATACAAGCTTTTGTACCTGAATATGATAATTATATGGTATGTTATGATTATGAAGAAATAGAAGGAGCAAAAAATTATGTACTTCATTTTCCAAGTAATAAAACATATGAAATAAATGAAACTAGAGAAGACTTAAATTATATAGAAAATGATATTCAAGAAGAAGGTATAGCTGATGATAACTTTGCATTTGAATTAGGGCTTAAAAAAGATAAATTATATATGAAAAATAAAATTACTGGATATGAAACTATGTTAGATTTTGAAAATGTATATAGCTATGAAATAGTTGAAGATATGGGAGTATATATGATACTTATAGAAACATATGATACATCATCAACATTATATTATAGTGATTATATAACAAAATATAATATGTCTAATGATAATGAATACTTGAAAGAATTAAAAGCATCATTTATTAAATTTGATGTACCAGATTTAGAAAGAATTGGTTATATTACAATAGATGGTAAATCTAAAAAATATCCATATGTAGAATCAATTGCTAATGATAAATTCATGATAGTAGATAGAAAAATATATCTAGTTAAATAAAATAAAACAGATACTATTAAGTTAGTATCTGTTTTTAACTATTTTACATTTAATATCATTGGTATAATCATAGGTCTTCTACCAGTAAGTTCAATTACATAAGAATTTATTTCTAAAATAATTCTATTTTTTAAATCAGTTAAACTAAAATTATCTTTTTCAAGTTCATTTAATGTAATAATATTTGTTTTATCTTGTATTTTCTTTATTAATTCTTGATTATCATTTACAACTACAAATCCACGAGTAGTTATATTTGGTTCAATAACCATTTTTTTATTTTCTAAATCAAGATTTAATATTACAACAAGAACACCATCAGTTGACATTATCTTTCTATCTTTAATAAGAGAAACACCAACATCACCAATTCTACTACCATCAACATATATATCATTAATAGGAATAGAACCTTTTCTATATACTTCACCATCCTTCATAGCTAGTATATCTCCATTTTTATTAATAAATGTATTTTCTTCTTTTACATCACATAGAGTAGCTAGATTTGCATGAGATGCTAGCATTCTATATTCACCATGCATTGGCATAAAATATTTAGGTCTAATAAGTCTTAATAATAATTTAAGTTCATCTTGTCTAGCATGACCACTAGTATGAACATTTGATTCACTTGCATTAGTATAAACTTTAGCACCTTTTAAATATAATTTATTTATTATTCTATTTATTGACATTGCATTTCCTGGAATAGGGGAAGATGAGAATATTACTGTATCATTTGGCATTAATGTAATATTTCTATCATTTCCATTAGCTATTCTTGATAATGCAGCAAGTGGTTCTCCTTGACTACCAGTACAAAGTAAACATACTTTTGATGGTGGTAATTTATTTGCTTCTTCGCTACTAATAAATATATCTTTATCTTTTATATATCCACATTCCATAGCAATTTCAATACTTGTATTCATACTTCTTCCAAATATAACTATTTTTCTATTATTTTCTTTACAAGTTTCAACTATATGAGTAAGTCTATATATATTACTTGCAAATGTAGCAAGAATAATTCTAGAAGTAGTATTTTCAGCAAATATTTCAGCTAGTGCTTCATCTACAACACTTTCACTATTAGAAAAACCTGGAAGTAGCGCGTTAGTTGAATCTGCTAAAAGTAAAGTAACACCTTCATTTCCAATTCTAGCCATTTTCCCCATATTAGCAACAGGTCCAATTGGTGTTAAATCAAATTTAAAATCTCCTGTTTCAACAATAGTACCATTTTTAGTAGTAATAGCCATTCCAAATGAATCTGGAATAGAGTGAGTAGTTGTAAAAAATTCAATATTAAAATATTTTGTTTTAATAATTAAATCTTCATTAACTGTTACCATTTTAGGTACTTTTATATTTCTTTCACTTAGTTTATTCTTTATTAATTTACTTGCTATATTAGGTGTATAAATAACAGGTATTTCTATATTTTGTAATAAGAATGGTATACCACCTATATGATCTTCATGACCATGAGTTATAATTAAACCTTTTATTTTATTTTGCATAGTTTTTAAAATAGAATAATCTGCAAGTACATAATCTATTCCCATTAAATCATCTTCTGGAAACATAACTCCACAATCTATAATAAATAACTCATCTTCATGCATTACTACATACATGTTTTTACCAACTTCACCAAGCCCACCTAAAGCACAAATTAAAGTTTCCCCATTTTTACTGTTCATTTTATAATCATTCCCTTCAAAAAGTTAAATCAGTAATAAACATTATAGCAGAATATTAGATATTTGTCAAAAATTAAGTTTTATATTATAATTATTAAAGAAAGAGAAAATATATTTAATAAAATTATAATAGTGGGTGATGTTATGGGATTTTTTAGTAAAATTAAAAATATATTTAATAAAAAAGAAGAAGAAATAGAAAATAATGAAGAAGTAACAATAGAAGAAAAACAAGAAGTAGAAGATACTAATAAATATGTAGAAGGACTTTCTAAATCAAGAGATAACTTTGTTAATAAATTATCAGTATTAGGTATTAAATATACTAAAATTAGTGAAGACTTTTATGATGAATTAGAAGAAATATTAATAACTGCTGATATTGGTGTTAATACAGTTATGGATTTTGTTGATAAATTAAGAAAAAGAGTTAAAGAAGAACATATAGAAGATTTTGAATATTTAAAAGAAGTAATTGTAGATGAATTATTTATGATATATGTAGGAGATCAAATATTATCATCTAAATTAAATCTAGTAGATAATACAACTAATGTAATATTATTTGTTGGTGTAAATGGTGTAGGTAAAACTACAAGTATAGCAAAAATAGCTAATAGATTAAAACAAGAAGGTAAAAAAATAATGCTAATAGCAGGGGACACATTTAGAGCAGGAGCAGTAACACAATTAGATGAATGGGCTAAAAAAATAGGTGTATCCTTTTATGGAGATGATAGAAAAGATCCATCTGCTGTTATATATGATGGACTAAAAAAAGCTAAAGAAGAAAATTATGATGTAGTACTTGTTGATACAGCAGGAAGACTTCAAAATAAAGTTAATTTAATGAAAGAACTTGAAAAAATGAATAGAGTTATTAGTGAAATAATACCAAATAATCCAATTGAAACATTACTTGTAATAGATGCTACTACTGGACAAAATGGAATTAGTCAAGCTAAAAGCTTTAAAGAAATTACTAATATTACAGGAATAGTATTAACTAAACTTGATGGTACTGCTAAAGGTGGTATAGTTCTTGCTATTAAAGAACTAGTTGATATTCCAGTTAAATTTGTAGGACTTGGTGAAAAAGAAACAGATTTAATACCATTTGATATTGAAAAATATATTTATGGATTATTTAAGGAGTTCTAATGAAAGAAAGAGAATATATGTTATCTTTATATGAAATATATAAGAATTTACTTTCAGATAAAGAAAAGTCATATTTTGAATACTATTATTTTGAAGATTATAGCTTACAAGAAATAGCTGATAATTATGAAGTTAGTAAATCTTATGTAGGTAAATTAATTACTAGTATAGAGAGTAAATTAATTAAATTTGAAAGTTCATTAAATATATATGATAAAAATAATAAAATTAAAAATATATTAAATGAATTAACTGATAAAAATATAAAATTAAAAATAGAAGAATTATTATAGAATTATATAATTATTTATTGTATAATTGAATTAATAAAGGTGGTTTATATGAATAAAAATGGATGGGGACTTAGATTTGAATTATTCTTTATATTAATATTTGTAATATGCATTTTAATATCTACTATAGGTCTTCATAGTATAGGATTACTTGGTGGAGATGAAGATAATTTAGTGAATAGTGGAGTTGACTCAGATTTTGATTATGATGCTTTAGAAGAAAGAGTAGCTGATGCTGGAAAACAATATTATCTTGATAATTATCCAAATGGTAGTGATAATACAATAATTGTATCAGTAGATACTCTTATAAATAGTGGATATTTAAAAAGTGTTCTTGATGAAAGAGATAAAAAATGTACAGGATATGTTAAATTATTAAGAAATGGTAATCAAGTAGCATATTTAGATTGTTCAAGATATCAAACAGTGGGGTATGATAAAGATTATGAATAAGAAAATAATGATAGTATGGGGAATGTTAATATTTCTTATGTGTACACTTTTATTATTAATAGGTTTTAAATATAAAGATACTGAATATATGAGACTTGAAATTGATTTAAGAAATGCAACAAAAGCATATATGAAAAAGAATAATTTAAAACCAAAAATTAGTGAATCAGTAAAAGTATTTATTGATGAACTTGAAGAGGATAATTATATAAATAAAGAATCAGCTAAAAAATATTGTGTCAAAAGTATTACATATTCTAATGGAATATTAGTAGATGATTATAAAATAGAAATGGAATGTGAAAATGAAGAGTAATCTTCATTTTTATATTGAATAAAAATTTATAGTTTGATAGAATGTTTACATAAAGGAGCGTGAATAATATGTTAAGTGCCAAAGTAATAGCAGAATATTTTTTATCTAAAGATAAAAATAACAAAATTTTTAATAATAAAATTGTTATTTATAATAATAGAAAATCATATGAAGGCAATATAAGATTAAATAAATATTTGTTTTTTTCACAAATTGTTTATATGGCAAAATATGGTAAAAAATTAATAAAAGATGATTTTTGTGCTTATGATAATGGACCTGTTGTTGAAGAAATAATGAATAATTTTAAAATGCTTAAAAAAGATAATTCATCTCTAAATATAGATGATAATATTAAAATATTTTTAGATAAAATATATCTAGCTTTAGAAAATGCAACTTATGAAGAATTAATAGATATATCTCATGAAGATCCAGAATGGATAAATTTAAGCAATGATACATATAATGCTCCAGTTATGAATTTAGAAAAAAATATAGAAGAATACAAAAAGAGATATAAAGGGTTAATTGAAGCATTAAAATTATGATTAATGACCTTAAAATAGGGCAAGTATTATGGCTTAAAGTAAAATATCAAACTGATAAATTTGGAAGTGTTACTCATCCAATGCTAATATCTAAAATTGAAGATAGTTATATAGAAGTTATAGCATTAGATAAGACAGCAGGAAAAATGCATAATTTATTTAGAGCATATAATAAATATATCAATGTAGAAAATCCTAGAGAGACAGTAATATATGAAGATAGTTATGTACAGTTTAATACAAAAATAATATTAGAAAAATTTTCAGAGCTTACATATTTTCGCAAAACAAAAGATACTTTATCTAAATTAAAATTAAAAGAAATTATTGATGAATATTATGAATATCAATCTAATAATATTATAGATGAAAATAGAAAAGTTTATATGACAAAAGAAGAAATATTGTCACTAAATAAATTAGAAATAAAAGTATAAATTTTACTTTTATTTTTTTACTTTTATAGTATAATTAATATTGAAAGGAGTAAACGATTATGTGGTTATTAGTAATTTTAATAATAATAGCAGTTATTGTAATACTAAAAAGTATTGTACAAATTGATGAATATGAAAGGGGAGTTAAGTTTTATCAAGGTAAATTTAGTAAAGTACTAGAACCTGGATGGAGAATTATTCTTCCAATAGTAGAATCATATAAGAAAGTAGATATTAGAACTAAAGTAGTAGATGTACCAGAACAAGATGCTATTACTAAAGATAATGTATCTGTTAGAATTAATGCAGTTATTTATTATAAAATATTTGATGCATCTAAAGCTATTTTAGAAGTAGAAAACTTTTATTATGCAGTAAGTCAACTAGCTCAAACTACAATGAGAAATGCAGTTGGTTCTGTATCATTAGATGAATTATTATCAGAAAGAGAAAAATTATCAACATCAATTTGTAAAATTATTGATGAAGCAACTGATCCATGGGGTATTAAAGTTGAAAATGTTGAATTAAAAGATGTAACACTTCCAGAAGATATGAAACGTGTTATTGCAAAAGTTGCAGAAGCAGAAAGAGAAAAAGCTGCTGTTATTACAAAAGCAAAAGGAGAAGTTGAAGCATCTAAAAATCTTGCAGAAGCTGCTAAAACTATGGCTACTACACCAGGAGCATTACATTTAAGAACATTATCTACAATTAATGATGTAAGTAGTGATCAATCAAATACTTTAATATTCTGTATTCCAATTGAAATGTTAGAATCATTTAAAGCAGGAAATGGTACAGTAGAAGCAGTAAAAAAATTAACTGAAAATATTAAAAAGTAATAAAAATAAAAAGTTTTTTTAGAACATATTTAATGGTTTGAAAAAACTTTTTTTTATTTGTTTTTGCTCTTGACATATATATATATATACTATAATTTAAAGTGTAAAAAATATGAAAAGGAGAGAAAAAAATGAAGAAAAAATTTTTATTACTTATGTTTGTTTTTATGGTATTTTTATCAATAGGAAAGGTTGATGCAGCAGAAAAACATATTCCATTTGTAAAAAATGTTACTTATACTTCACAAGATGATAGTGTAAAAATAGATATACAAGAAAAATATTCTTTAGATGCAGTAAATGAAGTATTTGCTACAACAATTTATACACCAGATTCTTATTCAACAGATATGGCAACAGATCAATTTTTACTTAAAGTAACAAGTGATGATATTACTAGTGATAAAGAAATTGAACTTACTTTTGAATTTGATGAACAATATGAAGGTAGACCTGTAGATGTAATACAAATTGTTGAAGATGATGGTAGTAATTATTCCTTTTCCTCTGATGTTAGAGTTAAATCTTTATATTATAATTATATTAAAGATGGTAAAGTTACAGTAAAAGCAACATTAAAAGAATTATCAAGCATTACATTATATACTCGTGCAATAAATTTAGATGGTACATATATTCGTGACGAATATAATAGTAGATACCCAAATAATCCACAATATATATTTTCAGGTAAATTTAATTTTACAGCAAAAAGTACAGACAATAACTTAAGAGGTTACTTTGATCCAGAAATTCCTGATTTAATGGATGATATAAAAGAAGCATATCCAGATGCAACAGATTATAAAAACTTTATATGGGGATATTATAAAATTGAAAATCGTAATTCAAGTGGAGAATTATATGGAAATATAGAAGATCTTACTGTAACAATTGATGTAGGAAATGAATATAATGGAAAAGACATTAATGCTATATATTATGAAAATGCTTCGACTGATAGAAAAGTAACTAAAAAACTAAAAGCAGAAAATGGAAAAGTAACATTGAATATAAAAATGTATGAAAATACTGGAATAATACTATTTGCAAAATTAGCAACAGAAGAAGAAACAGAAGAAAGTAAACCAACAACAACAGAAAAAACAATAGTTAAAAATGTAACATATACAACATCAGATCCTGAATTAGTAATTGAAGGTGAAGAATTAGAAACTAGTCAATACTTAAATGAAATGTATTCAAAAGTATATACAGAAAAAAATAAAGGAAATTTATTAGGATTATATGATTTTGAAGTAGTTAGTGGAGAAATAAAAAATAATGTAACATTAACATTTAATGTAGGAACTAAAAATAATGGAAAGACAGCAAGAATTGTACATAGAAAAGATAATGGAACATATGAAACATTTAAGAAAACAGTTAAAAAAGGAAAAGTATCAATAAGTGTAAATAGTTTATCACCATTTGTAGTATATATTGATAACACAACTAATCCACCAACATCATCAATGAATGTGTTTGGTTACTCAATGGTTTCATTAATTTCATTATTAACAATAATTTATTTAACAAATAGAAAGAGAAGAGAAGAATAAATCTTCTCTTTATTAACATTATGAAGAAAATTAAAATAATAAGAATAATAATATTGATATTAGCAATAATTATATTTTCATTTACAACATATAAAATAGTAATATTTATAAAAGATATAAAAGTAAATGAAAAGAAGAATAATGAACTTATAGAAGAAGTAAAAAAAGAAGAAGTAATAACAGAAGATGAAGAAGTAGAAGAAAAAATAACAATAGATTTTGATAAATTATTTAAAATAAATAAAGATATAATAGGATGGATAAAACATAATAAAATAGATTACCCAATACTACAATCAACAAATAATGAATATTATTTAACACATACATATGATAAAAAAGTAAATCAAACAGGAAGTATTTTTATGGATTATAAAAATTCATACTTTAATGATAATAATGTTGTATTATATGGACACTCAATGTTAGATGGAAGTATGTTTGGATCATTAAGAGATATGTTAAAGAGTGATTATTTTAATAAAGAAGAAAATAACTATATAAAAATCATAACAATGGAAAATGTAGAATTAACATATCAAATATTTAGTTATTATATAATAGATGCAGAAGACTATTATATAACAACATCATTTAAAGATAATGATGAATTTAAGAAATTTGTAAATACTATAAAAAATAGAAGTAAAAAGAAATTTAATGTTAAAGTAGATGAAAATAGTAAGATATTAACATTATCAACTTGTTATGGGACTGGGGAGACAAATCAAAGAAAAGTTGTACATGCTGTATTAGTTGAATAAATAGTTTTTTCGTTTTGAAAAAACTTTTTTATATGATAATATAGTAATAGGTGTTAAACTATGAAAATAGAAATGAAAAATGTTTCAAAAGATTTAATATTAAAAGATATATCAATAACTTTTGAAAGTGGAAAAATTTATGGTATTACTAGTAGTGATGAATTAGATACAAATGTATTTCTAAATGTATTATGTTCATTTTATAAATTAGATGAAGGTAAAATATTAAAAGATGGATATTGTTATAGTGATAAAAATGAATTTCCATCTGATACAAGAGTTCTTTTAGATAAACCAACTTTTATTAGTGAACTTAGTGGTTTTGATAATTTAAAAGTTATAGCTAAAATATTAAATAAAATAAATGATAATGATATATATGAAACAATGAAAATATTTGATATTTACAAAGATAGAAATATATTATGTGATAAATATTTATATGGAATGAAAAAGAAATTAGCACTAGCTAGTGTATTTATGGAAAATCCTAAAGTAATAATACTTAATAATCCATTTGACTGTATTGAAAAGACATTAGTAGAAGATATAAAAAAGTATTTTAAAGAACAAAAAGATAAATTGATTATAATAGCTTCTCCTAATAAAGAAGAATTTAATGATTTATGTGATGAAATATATGAATTAAAAAAAGGAAAATTAATAAAATTATGAAAAATATAGAATCATTAGAAAGATGGACATTTGGAATTGATAATGATAGATTAATTAATCTTGTATTAACTGGTAAAAAAACAGCAACTACATCATTATATGAAGAAGATAATTTATCAAAAGTAAATGATATATCAGTATTAACTGATATAAATGATAAAAATATTTGTATAGTAAAAACTAAGAAAGTTATTGTAACAGAATTTAAAAATATTACTTGGGATTTAGCAAAACTAGAAGGTGAAACTAACAATTTAGAAGAATGGAGAAAAGATCATATTGATTTTTTTAGTAAAATTGATTCAAATTTTAATGATAATACTAAAGTAGAATTTGAAATATTTGAAGTAATAGAGAAATTTTAGATGGAGAATATATGAAAATAATTGAATATGAAGATAAATATTTAGAAGATGTAAAAAATTTATTAGTTGAACTTGAAGAATATATTGTATCAATAGATAAAGATAATTTAGATCAAGTACATCCTGAATATAGAGATAAAATGGCAGTTTTAGATTTAGAAAAAGTTAATAGTAATAATGGAAAATGTTTTATAGCAGTTGAAAATGATAAAGCAATTGGTTTAATTATGGGATGTATATTTCCATATGATAAATATGATTATTTAGATTATAAATGTCCTAATAGAGGAGAAATTATAGAACTTATTGTATCTAAAAAAGTTAGAAGTAAAGGTATAGGACATATGCTTATGGAAGCTATGGAAGATTATTTTAAATCTTGTGGTTGTGAATATGTTTTAGTAGATGTATTTGCATATAATGAAAATGCTATTAAGTTTTATGATAAAAATAATTATCATTCAAGAATGTATTCACAAATAAAAAAATTATAGCAATAAAAAAGAATTATTTTGAAGATATTTAATTCTTTTTTATTTGTTAGTTAAGAGTACAAGTATAACCTTCAGCTTCTAATTCTTTTTTAGCTTCTTCTGGTGTACCCATATTATCTTTTTCATCGCCGGCAACTTTATCAACATCTAAAACTGAGCTAACTATTAATTTTTTAGATTCAATTTTTTGTTCACAATTAGTAAATGCATCTTTATATGCTGACATTGAAGACTTAACTAGTTCACAAAAATCTTGTTTGCCAACTGCATCAATTTGAGTGTCATTATAACTAGATAAATCCATGTTATAAGTGAAATCCATAGAATCTACTCTGTCGCCTTTGAATCCAACGTTGAATACAACATCAACACCTTTTTGGCTTTGAGTACAAACTAGTTTAGATTCTTTTTGACCACATCCAGTTGCTAGTAATGAAACAGCTAATAAACCTCCAAATAAAAGATATTTTCCTTTTTTCATTTTCCTACCTCCAATATTATAATACTATATTTAAAAATTAAATTCAATAAATATTATAGTAATTGACTTTTAAAAATATAATAAAATCATGTATAATATAAATAGGAGTGTAATTATGAATACAAAAATTGTTATAACAGGTATTTTAAAAGATAATGATGAATTTTTGATAGTAAAAAGAAATGAGAATGATGATTTATATCCAGGGTCTTGGGAATTTCCTGGTGGACATTTAGAAATTGGTGAAACATTAAAAGATGGATTAAAAAGAGAATTATATGAAGAAATTGGTTTTAGTGAAGAATTTGATCCAATTATAACTCATTATTATGATGAAATTAAAAATAAAGATAATGAATTAAGTCATAATTTGGAATTAGATTTTATTATAAATGTTAATAAATCATCAATAAAAGTTGTTTTAAGTAATGAACATTGTGATTATAAATGGGTTACTAGAAATAGTGACTTATTAGATGATTATATTAAAGATAAATTATCAAACATAAATTAATAAGGTGTTTAATATGAATTTAATTGGAAGTAAAACTATAGAAACAGAAAGATTAATTTTAAGAAGTTCTAAAATGAAAGAACAAAAAAGATTATGGGAAATATTAATGATTCCTAATGTAAATAAATGGTATTTAACATCTTCTAAAAAGTATGCTTGTAATCAAGAACATTGGACTTGGAAAAATCAAGAAAAATTTTATAAGTTAAAAGTTGAACAATCAGATAATAATGATGTATTCGTATGGAGTGTATTTTTAAAACCAAAATATACAAATTCTGGTAAAGAAGAAGTAATAGGACAAGTATCAGCTCAAGAAAAAGGAAATAATATTTTTGTTCGTGATGTTGGTTGGTATATGGATCCAAATTATCAAGGAAAAGGATATGCAACAGAAGCTGCTAAAGCAATGATAAAATATATGTTTGAAAAAGTAAAAATAGAAAAAATATCTTCAGGTGCTGTAAAAGATAATATAGCATCTTGCAAAATATTTGAAAAATTAGGATTTGATAAAATTTGTGAAATAGAAGAAGATTCACCATATACATTTTATGATGGAAGATTAATTTTTTCTAAATATGAATTAACACAAGAAAAGTATTTTAATAATAATTGAGATATAATTGGATATATAATTTAGGAGATATAATGGATATTAATTTAAAACAATTAATGATAAGTGATTTAATATATTTGTATGATATTACTGGTGATAAAAAATATTATAATGAAATAAAAGAAAGAATTTTATTTTGTGGTTTTAATATTAATATGGTAGATTTATTAATAAATTTTGAAAATGAAATTATAAGTTTAAAAAAAGAAAAATATGATAAACCATTAAAAGAAAAACATTGGATTATTGGTAAAAAGGATAATGAGCATATATTTTCAAATCCAGATGATTATATGTATGATCCAGAAAACATTAATCCTAAAACTTTATTGCTATCTGAAACACAAGTAATACTTGATGAAGCAGTATTTCTTACATATTCAAGAAAAATAATTAATTATAAAGCAAAAGATGAAATTTTTGATTTATCACAAGAGAATCAAGATAATTGGTTATTTTATGAATTTAAAAATAGAATGGAATATTTATGTAGATGTGCAGATCATATAATTGATGGACCTAAACAAGCACTTTATAATGAAAAAACAGGTATTTTTTATGATAATGAAATGCAAATATGTTTGTCTAGATGGCCTGTAGATATTTCTTCAAGAAATTTTATTCCATATACAGAAGAGTATTTTGATAATTAAGTATAAGTTTTTTTATAAATCATATATTTTAATGGGTGATTTAATGAAAAAACTTTTTTTATTTATATTTTCATTTTTATGTTTATTTTTAATTACTATTAAAGCTCAATATTATACAGGGGATGAGAATGTAAATAGTAATATTGATAATAATACAATGAATGATGTTACTTATGAAAATAATGATAAAACTGATAATAAAAATACAACTAATCAAGTAGATCTTGCTAAAAATGCTGCGTCTGCTATATTAATAGAAGTATCAACTGGAAAAATACTTTATTCAAAAGATAAAGATGCTAAAAGAAGTCCTGCTAGTATGACTAAAATAATGACATTATTACTTGCTATGGAACAAATAGAAAAAGGAAATATTAAACTTGATGATATGGTAAGAATATCAAAGAATGCTGCTTCTATGGGTGGAACACAAATATTTGTAGAAGAAGGAAGTAGTGTAAAAGTAGAGACTTTACTTAAAGGTATTGGTATAGCTTCTGCTAATGACGCAGCCGTAGCAATGGCTGAATATATCGGTGGAACTGAAGAAAATTTTGTTAAAATGATGAATGATAAAGCAAAAGAATTAGGTTGTAAAAATACTAATTTTAAAAATCCACATGGACTTGATGAAGAGGGACATTATACAACAGCATATGATTTATCATTAATAGCAAGAGAGCTTGTAAAATATCCACTTGCATTAAAAATAACAAGTACTTATGAAGATTATATAGAAGTGTCTGGAGAAAATCATTGGCTTGTTAATACAAATACACTAGTTAGATTCTATAGTGGAATAGATGGACTTAAAACAGGTTATACAGATAATGCTAAATATTGCTTAACAGCTACTATGGAAAAAAATAATATGAGACTTCTTAGTATAGTAATGGGAGAAAGCGAAAAAGAAAAAAGGAATGAAGATACAATATCAATGATGGAATATGGATTTAGTATGTATGGTAGTCAAAACATATTAAATAAAGATAAATTTGTTGAAACAATGGTTATTGATAATGCTTATAATAGAGAAGTAAAATATTATTTAGATAAAGATGTAAATATAATAGCTGATAAAAATGCAAAAGAAATAAAATATGATATTAAAAAAGAATTTTATAATGTAAAAGCACCACTTAAAAAGAATGATAAAATTGGAAAACTTATATTAACTTATGATGGAAATACTTATGAATATGATTTAATAGTAAAAGAAGATATTAAAGAATCATCATTTATGAAAGTATTTAGTAATTTATTATCAGATATAATTAGTGGAGTAAAATTAAAATAGTATGTTTATTCATACTTTTTAATTTTCCATTTTTTTCTTGAATAAGTTTAAATAATTTATATTATTTTTATAATAAATATGTTAAAATAAAGTAAATTTAAGAGTTTGAGAGGTAGTGTTTATGAAAAAATTATTAATAGGAGTTTTATTATTCTTATGTTCATTTATGATTATAAATGCAGAAGAATTAGATTTTTATGTTAGTAGCAATAAAATTAATAAAGGAGATAATTTAAGTATTTATATTAAACCATATGATGGAAATATAAATGTTACTTATGATAAAAATATATTTGAAGAAATTGATGCAAGTAATATTAAAAGTGCACAAGTAAATTCTTATGATAATAATATTTTTCATTTAAATGATAAAAGTAGTATACAAATAGATTTAAAAGTAAAAGATAATGCTAAAAAAGGAAAAACTACTATAGTAGTAAATTATGGAAATGAAAGTTTTTCTAAAAATATAAATATAGATAAGAATAATTCGAGTATTTCTATAATATTTGGATTAATTAGTGTTATTTTAATAATATGTGGAATAGTTTATTATAATAAAAATAAAATTAGTGTTAAAAAAGAGCAAATTATTATATTATCAGTTATATCAGTATTAGCTGTTTTATCATTAATACTATGTATTATTAATTTAAATATTAGCTTAAGTAAAAAAGAAGATGTTAGTTATAAATTCTTAATAGATAATAAAATAGATGAGAATGATGATAATGAAAATACTGATGATACTAATAATAACAATGAAAATAATGAAAATGATAATAATGTAGAAAATGAAGAAAAAGAAGAAGTAAAAAATCCTGTAAGTGTTAACTATAAAGTTGATTTAAAAACATTTACTACAGATATAAAAACAATAGCTAAAAATAATGATGTAATAATAACATTTTCTGCTAGTGTTAGTCCTAATAAAGATATAAAATCAGTTATTATAAATAATAAAACTTATAATGTTAAAAAAGTAGGTAACAATTATCAAGTAATTGTTAGTTCTTTAGATAAATATGGAAATCAAAAATATATAATTACCCATGTTATTCTTAAAAATGGTAAAAAGATAAAAGTAACAAATAAAAATATAGAAATATATGTATTAAAAACAAAACCAAGTATTGAAAATGTTAATATAGATAAAAGACAAGAAATACCTGTTTTAAGTTTTGATGTAGAAGATATTGATAATACATTTATATCAGGTAAAGTAGTAATGATGGAAGTAAATAAAATACCATTACTAATTAATAATATTGGTAGAATAAGTACTGATATAACAAATAATAATGATAATATTTTATTAGAAGAAAATATTAAAGTAGATCATAATACATTTAAAGTACCTAATTTAAAAGAAGGTATAAGTTATAATTTAGAAATAACTTTAGAATATAGTTTAAGTGAAGATAAAGAAGATGTAAATTATTTAGATGAATTAAAAGAAGATAAAGAGGAATTATTTGAAAGAGAATATAATTTTAAATTAGTAGATGAAGAAATAACTAGTATTGTTACTTCAAATGATACTTTAAATTTATCATTTAAAAATGGCGATTATTCATATAAAGATTTAGAAAAAATAACTATTGATGGTAAAGAATACAATTTAGTTAAAAATGAAGATACATATTCAGTTAAAGATATTGATAAATGTAAAACTAAAGGTAAATGTAAGTTACATATTACTAGTGTAAAAGTAACTACTGAAAATGGAATTATTAAAGAAATACCATGTGACTATAAAATAGATTATATTTATTTAAAAGAAAAACCAACTATTGAAAACTTTACAACTACATATAATGATAATAAATTAACAGGAAGTTATATAATTAATGATATAGATGAAACTGTTGAATCAGGATTACTAACATTTGTAGGTCCAAGTGATACTAAGAGTATTGAACTTACAAAAGAAGAATTAAAATCAAATACATTTACAAAAGAAGTTAATTTTGCAAAATCTGGTGATTATAAAGTAACTCTTACTTTAACTTATGATCTAGGAGATTCAAATAAACTAAATGATGTAAAAATAGAAAGTTCAAATTTAGTACATCAAAATATAATAGCTGTTATTAAAAATATAAATGTACAAGAAAAAGTTGCTCGTGGAAGTAAAGCAGATGTATACTTTACAATTGAATCTAATACAGATGAAGATGTACAAAGTATTACAATAGATAATAAAGTATATAATTTAGAAAAACAATCTAATGGAACTTATAAAGCAAATGTAGATGTTCCAGAATCTGGTAGTGGACTTACAAGAACACTAAAAGCAACTAAGTTAACATATTCAAAAGAAGAAGTTAATATTAATAATGATATAGTAATAGATATATTAAAATTAGTACCAAGTATTAATACATTTACATTATCTGCATTAGGTGGACAAATATATGGAGAATTTACATTAAATGATGTAGATAATGCAGTAATTGGTGCAAAATATACTATTAATGGAGTTACAAGAGAAATTACTTCTGATGAATTTAAATCTTTAAAATTTAAAGATGATGAAGTTAGAAATGCTGGTAATTATGAAGTTACATTAACATTAATTTATGATTTAGGAAATGGAATAACAAAGACTGATATAAGTACAAAAGAAAATGTAAAAGTTGAAGTAGATGCTAATATTACTGAATCTGTTGTTAATCCAGAGTATGTTAAGAAAGGTAAAACTATTACAATTACTTATACAGTAAAAGATAATACTAGTAGTGAACTTTCTAAAATAAATATTAATGGAACTGATTATACTGTAAGTTCACTTGGAAATGATAAATATAGTGTAAGTATTGATATAGGAGAAGATGAAGCATCAGGTAAAAAAGAATTTACTGCAACTACATTAACTTATGCTGATGGTGAAACATTTACTCATAGTAATGTATGTAGTGTTACAGTATTAAAAGAAGAACCTACTATTGGCGAAACATTAAGTACAAATTATGAAAAATCAACAAAAACATTAACAGGAAATATTAGTGTTAGTGAAACTGAAGATACAATAGTTAATGGTATGCTTACAATAACTGGACCTTGCTTTAGTAAACCTTATGTAACTACAATATCAAAAATTGATTTATTAAATGGCACATTTAAAATTGAAAATTTAGAATTATCTAAAATGGGAGATTATACTATATCATTAGTAGTTACTTATAATTTAGGTGAAAAAGATATAGAAACTACTGCTAAAACATCAACAGTACATATTGATTTAGAATCTAAAATTATTGATGTAACAGCACCAACTGTAATTAATAAAAATCAAAATAAATCTATTGAATTAGTTTATAAAATAGAAGATAATACTGATATAAAAGTATATAAAATGAAAATAAATGATGAAGTAAAATTTATTAATAATAGTAGTTCAGATGATACATACAAAGCAACAATTTCTCTTAAAGATAATAACTATGGTATGCATACAATTACTACAAGTGCATTAATATATAGTATAAATCAAAGTGATACAGAAATAGCAGTTAATAATGAAACACAAGTATATGTATTAAAAGATAAACCAGAATTAGAAAATTTAACATATAATTATGAAGCAGACACATTATATGCTAATTTAAGTATAACTGATAATGATAATTCTAAAACTTCTACTAATATAACATTTACAAAAGGTGAATATACTAAAACATTTACTTCTGCAGATAATAAAATAGATATAAGCACTTTAGAAAATGGTAAATATAATGTTAAAGTAGAAATTAATTATGATTTAGATGAAAATAATAATTTTGATGGTTCAACTGGAGTAATTACAAAAGAATATAAAGATGTTAATATAATAACAAATTATAATCCAATAATTGAATCATTTGAATTATATGATATTACAGAATCTACTGTTAAATTAAAAGCTAAAATTACTAATGATACAGAAAGTCAAATAACAAATGTAATATTAAATGATGAATCATATGAAGTAACATCATTTACAAAATTAGATGATACTGATAATGAATATATAATAGAACTAGCAAAACCAAGTGAAAGGGTAGAACTTAATATAACTAGTATTATATTTGATACAGGATATGAAAAAGAAATTACTTCTTCTAATGTATTAATAAATAAAAAGACTCCAACTATAGCAGCAGAAGCACAAATAGTTAATGAAAATAAAGTAAAGGTAACAATTAATACAACTGATGATGATAAAACAATAGATAAAGAAAATTATTATGCTATTCTTAAAACAAAAGATACTGATGAAGAAATAGAAAGAATAAAAATATCTGATCAAACAGAAATTACTTTTACTAAATCATTAGAAGGTGCTGTTAATTATAAAGTTGAAATAAGCGCAAATTATGATTTAGTAGATGGATTAGCTCATAGTGATGTGATACTTACAACTATTACTACTACATCTACTGGTGAAAATATAATTATTCCAGCAAAAATTACTTATAAAGGTATGTCTTTACCAACAAGTTATTCACATACAAATAATAAAGAATTTACTATAAAATTTAATTTTGAATCAAATGTAAATTTAGTTAAAAATAATGTATTAAATACAATAAAAGTTCATACTAGTGAATATGATCCAGTAGAAGATGGTGGAACAGATGGAAGTCAAGATGGTAAAAACTATGTAAAAGTTAATATTGAGGATAAAGATGAAGACTATACTATAAAATGTACAAGTTCTACAAAAAGAGAAGATGAAGATATTTATGATTCAGAATGTCAGATTTCTTATGTAGTAGTTGGTCAAAGTTCAGTTATTAAAGTTAAACCAATTTCTTATACTTATAATGATAGTTCACAAGAATTAAGTCCAATTTTAACATCAATAGAAGATGGTGAAACTAAATTGATTGATGTTGTAAAATGGCATCCAAGCTTTAAATACACTGTTCAAAATGAATATAAAGAAGATGGTGGAAAAATAATTTTTAAATTTCAATTTTTAGAAGATGTAAGTATGCTAGAAGCATTTAAAGATAATGTATATTTAAAATTTGAATATGGTTTAGACAAGCAAGAATTTAATCAAGAATTAGTAGCAAATCAAGAATATACAATAACATTTGATAATGTAATGCCTGGTCCAGGAAAAAGGTTTGTCGTATCAGCATACTTTGATCAATATCATGGAGATATTGTAAATAAAAATGAAACAAGAGAAAAAGAAATAACTATAGTTTCATTCATACATTTCTATTATGATCAAAAAGAACCAGCTTTAAATAACATAAAATTAGTTAGTGAAGAAGGTGATGATATTGATGAATTAATAGAAGGAGAACAAGCAAAATTATCATTTGAAATAGAAGGAAATGATTATACTCCAACTGAAATGACAATAACAATAGATGATAATAATACTCAAAAATATAATGTAGTTTCAAATTCAAAAGGTGGATATGTAACAGTTGGCAATTTACCTGAATTATCTTCTGGAACACATAAAATTAAAATAACTAATTTAACTGTGAAGAGTATATCATATCCTGTTAGTAAAAATAATGAAATAGAAGTAAATGTAAAACCAGCAGGAACAGGTATTTCTCTTTCAAATTCAAATAAAACATTTGATTTAAAAACTAATAAAAAATTAATATTTGAAAATAAAGATGCAAATAATTCAACAAATAAAGAAATTAATACTGAAATATCAAATGTTGAAAATATTGAAGAAAATAATTTAACTGAAGAAATAGAAGAGAGTAATACAAATGAATCTATTATTGTAGAAGATACTTCTATTGATACAACTGATAACTTAGTTAAAGAAAAAAGTACAGAATTAGAAGAAACTAATAGTGAGAAACAAGATGAGCCTAAGATAGAAACTACTGCTTTAGAAGAAAAAATTGAAACTACAGATTCTAAAGAAATAGAATCATCTCTTGAAGAAAATACAGAAGACTGTAATAATTAAAAATTACAGTCTTTTATTTTTCCATATATTTCCATTTTATTTGCTAAAAATTACTATTTTAATAAATATATAATTGCTCACAATAATTTTAGAAGGTAAGAAAGATAGTGCCAATTATTGCTTTCTTACTTCATAATTATGAAAGGAGTTAGCATTATGAAAAAAACATTGACTACTATTGCAATGGTTATATTTTTAAGTGTATTTTTTACTACAAGTATTTTTGCTGCTGCTAACTTTGGTAAAGTAACTGATATATCTAATAATGATTCAGCTACTTTAACAGGAGAAGTTAAAATTGATGGAAATGAAACAGATAATGTTACTATTACATATGATGCAGCAACATTAAAAATACTTGAAGGAACTGACGCAGAAAATGGTAATAGACCAGCAGGTTATGCTTGGCTTGGATTTAATATTACTAAACCAGATAGTGTTAGTCCACAAGGGGGTAATGCTAAATTTAGAGTAAATAATAGCGAACCTGAAGATTATACAGATGGTAACTATTATTTTGGAATTAATAAAGATAAATTAATTCAAGCAGTTACAAATAGTAAAAATATAGAATATACTTATGAATTTGACTGGGATAATGATGGAGACTATGATCAAACAGTTACAGCTATTGTACAACCTTCTAAAATAACATTAAATGATGCAGAGGGTCAAACATTATGGACTCCAGCAAATGTCGCAGATTATGCACCTGCAGAAGCTCCTAAAACTGGTGATACTTTTCCAATAGCACTATTTGGTATTTTATCATTAGTAATGGTTTCTGGTGTATACTCAATTAAATTTGCAAAACAAAATTAATAATAAAATAGGAGTTTTTATAAATTCCTATTTTATTAATTAAAAACGGGTGATAAGTATGAAAAATAAAAAATTTATAATATCTTTTATAATTTTTATTATTTCTATAATATTATTAGTATCATATATTATATATAATAAAAGAGACTATCATCAACCATTAATAACTAATAATGAAGTTGATAAAATAATAGATAATATAAAAGAATTAGATTTAAAAGAAGAAATAGATACAAATAATAAATTATTAGAAATAAACAATTTATATAATAAAAATAATGATTTAGTAGGATGGCTTTCTATAGATAATACTGCTACTAGTTATCCAGTAATGCATACAGATAATGAAGATTATTATTTATATAAAGATTTTTATAAAAATTATTATAAAGCAGGTTCTTTATATATAGATAAAAATAATAAAGTAAATCCAAGAGATATAAATTTAATAATACATGGACATAATATGAAAAATGGAACTATGTTTGGTTTACTTCCAAGATATAAAAAAGAAGATTATTATAAAGAACATAAAACATTTACATTCTATACATTAGATGAAAAACAAGAATATGAAATAATATCAGTATTTTTATCTAAAATATATAATATTAATGATGAAGAATATAAATATTATAAATTTTTAAATACAACTAATGAAAAAGAATATAATCAATATATAGATTTTATAAAAGAAAATTCACTTTATAATATAGAACTTACAGCAAAGTATCCAGATGAATTAATAACTCTATCAACATGTGATTATACACAAGAAAATGGAAGACTTGTAATAGTTGGAAAAAGAATAAAATAATTCTTTTTTTTTAAAGTTATGTTAAACAATGTGACTGATAAATAAAAAGGTGATATAATAAATATGCCAAATGAAAATTGTAGAAAGGA